>CAWJAC010000006.1:0-173941 GCA_963840745.1 Candidatus Zambryskiibacteriota bacterium
AAAGAGCAGCCTCCTGAATGTCAAGCCAACTGTTCAGGAAGAGGACTTTGTTTCCCATTGACAGGTTCTTTCTTTTTGCCTTATCTTTGCTAATTTTCTGTACAAAAGGAACTTGCAATTGCCAGGCTGGATATGTGGGTTTGGGCTGCGAAAGCACTTTCCTTGATGCTGCCAAACAACTGCTCCTCCCTTCTCAGTCAAGGAACTTGCGATCGAAACTCCCGTATAATCTCACTTTCTTCTTTTTCTATAATAATCTCAATCCGTAGTGAAGTGCAATTGCACAAAAGGGTTCGCAGGCACAGATTGCGCAAAATTCAGTGGAGAGTACCTCTATGCTATTAAAAACAACGCAACTTCAACCTATATCGGAAACTCGAACGGATATGTATGAGATCATCAAAGAATTATTTTAATTCAATATTTTTAGGCGAAACTGCTGAATGGCGCAACCTATTTGAATTTAACCAAGGTTGGGACTATCAAATTCTCAACCCCGAATAATTGGGGTGCCTACTCAGGCTTGGCAATTTACCTTGATGGCACAGATATCTCTAAGGAGCCATATGCCGCGTTTTACTCTGTGTGGGATGACCCAGAAGCTGAAACTGCCTGGTCCTTTGAGAAAGCCAATGATTACTACGTGATTCGCTCTCAAGTTGATCAGAATTATGTCTTGTCCCCCCAAAACGGATATATCACGGTCAAGCCTTTCAACGCTAGCGATGGAGGGCAAAGATGGAAGCTGATCCCGCAATAAAATAATTAAAAAAAATCAAAAATCAGATTTGAATAAAACAAAACCCCAAAAATTTTAATTTTGTTTTTGCCTTTTTTTTTTTTTTTTGTGAAAATATCATAAATGACCATTATAAATGAAGTTTGTGTATGAAAGGTAATTCAAATATTTTAAAGTTCTTGAAATAGTGGCAGCAAGGCTTTTGAGTGAATAGAAATTGCTGTCTTCAAAATATTTAATTGATTATCATCATTTACAAAAAAAACATTTTGGGGAAAATAATTGTATTGAATATTTATTTCGAAAAAAAGTAAAAATCCCAAAACCCAATGAAAATTAGAGGGAAAAAAATTATAATTAATTGGACAAAAAAATTTAAACTCATTAAAACCAACATAAACAAAGAATTTTCTAAAAATTCTTGGCAATCACAAAAAAAAAAATATAATATTATTTCGGTTGATAAGATTTTGAAAATTTGATTATTGAAGTAAAATTTTTGTCCTCGAAAGGACCACTACGAATACCAGCATGGCAGCATGGGGCTTTCAATGATTATTACTAAAATTTGCGATTTTTTTGTGAATTTAAATAAGATCAAGAATTTAAACAATTTTTCAATCCGAGCCTTGATAAAATTTGAATTTACAATAATTTTTACCTCGTAAAAAATGGAAAAAAACGAAAAAAATGAATGGTCAAACACTGCTGCGACCAGAAGAATCCTCTCCCAAAGAATGACTGACACAGAAAACACGCAAACGCAAGGAGTCACTATAGACATCAATGACCGAAAAAACATATCATCCTTTGAGAAGTCTACCTCGTTGAAAGAAATCGACAAAGGAACTCAATATTTATTCGGAACTATTTCTTCAAAAATCCCAGGATTTGACAAAATCCAACTTCCAAAATACGACGTCAATTTTTTGGGATCAAGGCTCTCTGCGATCAATCTGGTGGTTCGCTATCTGGTTGACTTTTTCGTGATCATCCCTTGGTTCATCATTTACAATACTTACGAGGGCACTTTTCGAATCATAAAGATGTGCTCCGAAAAGAAGTACAAAAATGCTGTGATTTATTTCTTTTTGTATTCTCTTGACAGTCTGCTGCCAATGTCGTACATATTCCTCTTCTTCATAATGATGTCAATTGATAACGATGTGCTGTATAACTGGGTCGCCAGTTGTTTCATACTCTTCTGCTCCTTCCTCCTGCTCGTCGTCTTTTACTCCCTGGCCTACGAGCAGTTCGGGGGCTGGAAGGACTTCTTCACATTTTCGCACCTCGACACACTCGGACTGGGGATGTGCAGGCGTGTCTTCGAGGACAGGAACCCGGACAAAGCCGAGGAGTTCAAAAAGACGAAGTCCTTCATTCAGCGAGCCTCGATCCAGAACAAGCTTGCCGCCAAGACCAAGGACCTGGCCGAATTCCAGAAGAGTCTGAAGGCGATCTTCGAGACGCTGACGATCGACGACACGTTTTTCTATTACTCTTACTTTTTTGACGATCTGAACAAGAACAACACCTGCACCAAAAAGGACGTGGAGCTCAACGAACTCTTCGCGAGGGAAATGGTTTTCGTGCATCACAAAGGGGAACACCTCCTCTTCCGGATGAACGAAAACAGCCTCGAAATAGAGGAAAGAATGCAGGAAATCAAGCTCTCGACGATCTTAATCTTCTTGCTGCTTATCTTCTTCAAAATAGTCGTGCCCTACATTTTCCTCTTTGAAGAGCTCAACGAGCAAGACATTGACGGCTTCTCTGTCTTCGCGATTACCTTGTTCTACATCTTCATCATGGCGGTTTTGTTCCCTCTCTTATCGCACGAAGACCTTAAAAGAAGAACTTTTATTCTTGAGTCTTTGAACCTGCTCGTCGCCTTCCAACAAGATTCTACCCTTGATGAAGAGAATATCGCAGCATACGAAGGGAATTCACCAACTCGCAAGGCCAAGAAAGACGCACTCTTACAATTGAAACTTTCTGGGACCGAAAACGCAACGACTGAGCTCCAGCTTAAAATGGACGTTACTTGCCTCATTTCCCTTCAGACTTGGGACAACTGCCGAAGAGCAGCGGTCTTGATGGACCAGAAAAGGTCTGAGCGATTTGAAATCATTTACATATTTTTGGGAATTTACGCTTTCTTTATACTGCTGGTGCTTTTGCAAGTTCTCTTTCAGGTGTATTTGCTTTTTTCGAGCTCAAGTCCCCTCAACAGTTCCTTAATTGTTACGATTTTCACGATCGACTTCACCATAATGCTGGTTCTCTTTTTCCACCGGATTTACTTCGGCTCCACTTTCAATAACTGCTTCACGAAGCACAAGGATAGCCTCGACAAGCTGACTTACATCTACCAGGACTTCTTGAACATGTTTGAAGTCTATTACAACTACTGCAACTCACCGGAGTCCCAGAAGCCCATCAACAATAAGATCTACGATGCGATTTTCGCGCGGCTTCTGGCCAAATACGACACCGTCAAAGATCGATACGACGACTTCAATAGAAAAGAGGAGGGAAAATTATATTTAAAGAACTATATAAGGAAACTATCAGAAGCAGCTAATCGGATCAAGAGCCAGCTTTCCTTTGACGAAAATCATTACCAGCATCGGTTCTTAGGCATTTTGACGTCTGACTTCCAAATGATCCTGGCAGAAGTTTGCATTGTCCTGGTGCCGATTTTACCCACGCTATTAAGCAATATTTTTGGTCATTAAGTATTCCATTAAATAAATAAAAAACGAAAGACTTCCCAAAAATTATAAATTCTTGTTTGAAATCTATTTTTATCAGTGTACATCGGAAAGGGCTGTTTAATTTCGGAAGTATCGTGTTTTTGCTGGCATTGACAGATTTTATAAGCTATGCTACCTTTCTTTTAGGATTTTTTTTTGAAAACTGAGGATCAGAAGAACCAACACTGGCGATACATTGAAAGCTTTATTAAGCATTGGAAGTACAGGGAGTCCAGGAGCTCTGAAGCAAACAAATTGCAATTATTTTTAAATGACAGTCATTGAATTGATCTAAAATAATGCTGAAAATGCTACACTTCATTTGAGAAAAAAAACCCAAAAAGAAAGTAAAATCGCCAAAAAAGTTGAAAATGTTTGGAATTTCCGTGATGTCACGTCTTTTTTTAAAATCCAAAGCAAAATTTTGAGAGGAGAAAATAACATGAAAGTTTTCCGATGGAATTGCTTTCGGATTTATTTTCTGCGGGTCCTCCTTTCGATTTCAAATTTGAAATTCGCAGTTTTATAAAATATTTCTGCTTATTTTGAAAGCTCTGTTCTCTCAAAAATTTCCTTTTCTAAAGTCAGGCAAGTAAAGGTGAGAAAGCATGGCTCTCATAATGATCCTGAAAAAACAAAAAGATCAGAATCCCTTAGAAAACCATGAGGACAGAACGATTTTTGGGCCCCGACAGCAGAATACAAGCGATACTGTTTTGGAAGAAGAAAAACAAACAAACTTTCTATAAAAAATTGAGGCCGGCTAACTATTTTGTTCCGTTATTTTTTTCATACACTTTCTCGATTTTTCACTTTTAAAATCGGATGAATACCGAATTCGAGATAACTCCAGAAATTTTTAATTTATTGTGGAAGTATTTTTGGGATTCGGCCATCGAAAGGAGTGAAGAAAAACTTTTGAATTAGGTTTTTTGGGGAATTTGCACTTGAGTATAGCCCCGAATTTCCATTTTTTCTAAAAACTGAAAGAAAAGTTTTATCATAGTTCGCTCTTGAAATTTATTTTTAAATCGAATTCCTATGATTTCGGTCATGTTAAACCTGCCTCTGAAAATCCTGATTTTTCCAAATGTCTCACCGGCCAAGATACCATTGGGATTTTAAATGTTTTCGTTTCATCAGAGTTTATAAATAATTTATCAAAAAAACAAAATAGTCAATTTGGACATTTTCTCACGCGAATGAGCTCGACCGACTCATCACTCAAAATCAAGATCAGCAAAAATGAAATGAGTGTCGATTCTGAGGAAGAGCAGCGATCAACCAGGGTAAATAATCTCGTTTTTCCTTCATTTTTCTCGAGATCATAAAAATTAAGAGTTTCTAAAACTAGAAGGACGAAAATTATCATGCGAAAACAAAACCGACACTGCAACAGAAAACCTACGATTTCCGTCTCCACAGCTTCAAGGTAGAGTTTTTTATGAAGTTCATACCTTTATTTTCTCATACCTTCCCTTTTCCAGAGAAACTTCATCTCGGACAAAAAACAAAGAAGATTTGCCAAATCTCAAATTTCAACGGCTGCAACAGGATTATTTTCACTCGTTTCCAAGATGCACAAAAGTCCGAATTTATAGCATTTTCTTTTCAAATTAATTTTATTATGTTTTTTGAGGGTCGCTAGACTTCTCCAATTTCAGCCAATAAAATTATAAATGTTTTCTTTTAGATTTTCCAGGTGACGACGCTAATAATTTAAAAAACACAAAGATCGGATGCCCTTCTGCCAAAAAGCCGATCTTCACTTGGTCTTCGCTTCTCCAAAGCGTCAGCGACACCTATCCCAAAGCGAACTCCAACACTACCTCGAAACGTAATCTCATACACTTTGCAGTTTTTTTAAGCTTTTAATTTAGGCAAAAATCCTTCAAAATCAGTCCTAGAAACGGATCCAAAAAAGAAGCTGAAGAACAAGTAAATTTTAACTGTTTTTTGCTGTAAAGACACATTTGCCTAGTACCGGAGAGGCCTGCCTCATCGAAAACAAAGACTTTGCGAAGGAGTGCTTCATGAGCGCGGACAAACCTATGGAAGATGAACAAACTCAGCCGTCCACAAAGGGTAGTACTGCAACAAATAGTCCTCAAGCCGAGAATCATGAAGACAAATCCTTCAGCCAACCTCCAGCAAGAGCTCATAAGTCCAGTGCAAGTTCCTGAGATCAATCTACAATTTGCCCAGTCATACATCAATCCAGTGCAACTTTCCTCCTTCCCAATAAGTAAGATTCCATCCCTTTCTTTCCTTTACCCAAATTTCTAGATTTTAATCAGGGGTATTCTCTTCCATGCTTCCCGAACGTCAATTTCGTCGATGTCCCTCAGAACATCCTGGGAGTTGGAAGCATCTTGAATGGCAACTTGATTATGGGGAATATTCCAAATTTTATCAATCCCCCTTTGAGAAACGCCAACGCCTGCCTTATGAACATCAACTCCGTTCCCCACATTGTCATCAGTCCTTTCTCATGCCTTTCTTTTTACCACTGAGCCGAAGAACTTGCAACTTCTCGTTTTTGTTGAGTTGTCTCATTTACAAATTTTTCATATTTGTAATATTTTGTTATGACTTTAAATTAAAAGAAAAACCCAAAAAATTTGCAATTTTCTTCTTTCTCTTTGAAAATCTGAATAAAATCAAATTTTTGAAATAAAGAAATTTGTAAATTTCTGTGGTTTGCAAAAAACATGAGTGAGATTTTCCCGCTTCAGATTTTTGGTAAGGCAGAAGTGCAGATCCATTGTGCCTTCATCTTTATATTTTTCGCTTTGAACAAAACTTTTAATTAAGGGAAAGACATCTTTTTATTTTTTGAGGTTTCGTTTGTTTTTTTATTTAGAAAGCCAATTTTGGCATTTCTATTCACTTCTTGTTGGGGAATGGATAGGCCTGAACTCCCATCTTATTCGCCAACTTGGCCTCGCCGGTTGGGTGTTCCTCGAAGTACTTTTTGGCTCTCTCGTATTTCTCGAAGTTCTCCCCATGGATTTGGAACTCTGCAATATAAAGTTAGTTCGAGGGCCATTTAACTTTATGTACGGTCAGGGAAGTGGAAGAGGTCTTGCTCGTAGGGGTCATAATTTTTCCTGTAGTGATAATCATCGTGCAAGTCTTCAGCCAATCTCGGCTCAATCCAAACTCTTTAAACGGTATAAAAACAAAGAAATGGGGTCCGTCACTTTTGGGCCATTTCTGGCTCGTCTTCTGGCTCGATTGGAAACCCGAGCTTCTCCATCTGCTTCAAGGCAAGCTCCTCTGGTTCATAAAGATCATCTTCCTCGCGAGCATCGGACTCATTAAGCAACTGTCTGAATGACTTTTCGCACTCTTTAAAGAACACAAATCAGTGTCTGAAATTCAAACAAATTGCCTTCTGCGTGGATTCTTGCCAGTTCAATGAGTTCGGCATGGTGTTCGTTGAGGGCCTCTCTTTCCTCAGGGGTGATGTCACGCAAATATTTGGCAGGACTGCCAGCCCAAATCTTTTAAGAGTTTAAGCTTAAAAATCTTGAATTGGATTTGGCACTTGATTTGAAGGCACCACGGTCTTCTCGGGAACCATGGCTCCAGCGGCAACCACCGCGAAACTCTTCACCTGCGCTCCTCGTCTAACATTTGCGCCCATGCCCACAAAACTGCTATCCTCAAGTGTGCAGTTCTCGAGCAAAACGTTCGGAGCCACGACCACATTGCTTCCGATCGCAGTGCTGGACTTCTCCTTTGCGATCACACTCACCAGATCTTGAAGCAAAGTGTTCTGGCCCACTGTAATTGAGCCCAGATCGCCTCTGAGATTGGAATTATACCATACAGAACTATTTTGGCCAACACTCACATTGCCTAAGATTCAGGTGTTGGGAGCGATGAAAGTCGCCTTAAATCAATCTTTCCGCTTTTAGCAAATATAAAAGAAAAAGATGACCGCAGTTTTAATTATGTGATTATTACCAATGAAAACTTTCCGAGAGTTTTGATTGTGAGGGGAAGGGAATTGAAAAATAATTTTAAAGACCCAATCAAATATTCATTTGGGCCATTCACAAATAGCGGACAATTAAAAGAAGCAATCAAAATCGTGCGCAGGATGTTTCCTTTTAGGGATAAATGTGTGCCTCTTCAAAAAAGACCATGTTTTAATAGACAAATAGGATTATGCCTCGGAGTTTGTACCGGCGAGATAAACAAAGTCGATTATGCAAAGCAAATAAAAAATATCATTCTCTTTTTTGAAGGCAATAAAAAGAAACTCGTTAAAAATTTGGAAAGAGAAATGAAAGAATTTTCGCGCAAACGCGAGTTTGAAAAAGCGGCCAAAGTAAAACGCCAAATATTTGCTCTTTATCACATTCAAGACATTGCTTTAATAAAAAATCAAGTGTCAAAGGTTCCCTTTGACACTAGTTTTAGGATAGAAAGTTATGATGTTGCACATCTTTCTGGGACAAATGTGGTGGGAGTTATGACTGTGGTTGAAGACGGAGAAATTAAAAAATCAGATTATAGAAAATTTAAGATTAAGGAAAATCCCGGGGTTAATGACACACAAGCTTTATCTGAAATTCTAACCCGTCGGCTGGCTCACAGCGAGTGGCCGATACCGAATCTGATTGTGGTTGACGGAGGAATTGCCCAAAAAAGAGCTGCTGAAAAATTGGTTCACGAAAATAACAAAAAAATTCCGGTTGTTTCTGTAGTCAAAGATGAAAGACATAGGCCCAAGGAAATATTAGGGGATGCGAAATATGAAGCACGAGGTATGAAAATGGCACAAAAATATGAAAGGGAAATATTGCTCGCAAACGCTGAAGCTCATCGCTTCGCTGTGAGCTTTCACAAACATCTTCGCAGAAAGATTTTTTAAAAAAATAATTTAGAAATTGCTACAACTAAAACAATCATAGCAATTTGCAAAGAAATCCCTAAAATCGGGTGATCACTCAAACCCCTTTTGCTGTGAATCCGAAGAATATGAAATTGATGAATACTGGCTATTGGTTCGTGTTTCCATTTCAAATAAACAAACTGCAAAGCATCTGGAGTTAGAGCTCCGATAGCACCCCAAAGTGGTGTCCATACCAGATGTGAGTTTGAAAAGCCAAATAAGAGCAAGACAATAATAATTCCCAAAATAGCGTCAAAACCCATCTTAAATAGATCAAAAATAAAATTTATGTTGAAGACAATATCATTGTTCATTGGATTATCCGAGTCTTCTTTAATGGAGGCCAGATGATAATCCCAATGCGGAATGGCATCTAGCAAAAAATGACTGGCGAAACCGGCTGCAAAACCGAGCACTGGATGACTCGGCATGAGACTGCCTATGGCGGCTCCGACTATAGCATGGGTGGTTAAGGTCATGTTTTATGCTATAATAACAGTATGATTATTTCATATCAAGGCGTACAATCTTTCAAAGTCCAATTTGGAGACACGGTTTTGGCTTTTGATCCTGTTTCTAAAAAATCAAAATTCAGGGCCAATAATTTCGGCGCAGATATCGCTCTTATTTCCTTAAATCATCCGGACATGAATGGCGTGGATCAGGTAAATAGGGGAGAAAAACAGGCCTTCATTATTAAGGCCCCCGGCGAATATGAAATACAAGGAGTCTTCATAAAAGGATTGTTAAGTTCTTCAAATTATGATGGCTCTGAACATTTGAATACTATATACACCGTCAATTTTGAAAATATGAATTTGTGCTTTTTGGGGGCTTTAGGCAATGTTGAAATTCCAAACGAAACCAAAGCGGGAATCGACGGCATTGACATACTTTTTGTGCCGATTGGCGGTAGTGGAGTTTTAAGTCCGGCAGAAGCTTACAAGTTTGCTGTTTCTCTCGAACCTTCTATAATTATTCCCATGAACTTTGACGAGAAAGCTCTCAAAGCATTTCTCAAGGAAGGCGGCGGTGAAGGAGTAAAACCGATAGAAAAATTGACTATAAAAAAGAAAGATTTAGAGGGTAAAGAAGGGGAAATAATAATATTGCAGGAGCAATAGCTTTCAATTTAAGTTTTTCAAACTATGATATTAAAAAAGTACAATTCAATAATGGAAAAGCCGGAGGAAGATAGAAACAAGTGGGCTTTGGGTCTCTCGGTTACTACGACCGTTGTTATATTTATAAGTTTTGCTTTTTATAAAGGGTATTTAGGTTTTGGCAATGGTTATGTGGCGCCCAAAGATCAAACCGCGAGTGTAGTCTCTGCTAGTTCGGTTCCCTCACCAATTCAAAGTACAAAAGAAACTTTCCAAGCGGCTTTTGATGAAATAAACAAACAATATCAGGATTTTACGAATTCAGTTTCTGATGTTTTGGGGCCATTCTTTACCGGCATTGAAGTTTACCAGAGGAAATGAAAAAATTAAAAAGGCCTTGAAAATAAGGCCTGGTTTTGCTATGATTAACCGTATAAATGGCTAAAAAAGAGGAAAATAATCCGCCAGCCAGCGAAGAAAATATAAGCACTCATAAGGGCGTTGTTTCGCGCTCTATTGTGAGCGAGATGAAAAAGTCCTTCATTGACTATGCTATGTCGGTCATTACCGATCGGGCATTGCCAGATGTGCGTGATGGTCTCAAACCCGTGCACCGCCGTATTCTTTACGCTATGCATACATTGGGGCTTTCTGTTTCAGCCAAGACAAGGAAATCAGCTACTATTGTCGGAGAAGTTTTGGGAAATTATCATCCTCATGGTGATGCGGCCGTATATGAATCAATGGTTAAAATGGCTCAAGATTTTGTTACTCGCTATCCGTTAGTTATCGGGCAAGGAAACTTCGGATCTGTTGATGGGGATAGTGCGGCAGCCTATCGTTATACTGAAGCTAAAATGGGCAAGATAGCAAGCGAACTATTACGCGATATAAATAAAGAAACAGTAGCATGGGTGCCAAACTATGACGCTACAAAAAAAGAGCCGTCAGTTTTGCCAGCTGCCGCGCCCCAACTTTTATTAAACGGTACACTTGGTATTGCTGTCGGTATGGCTACCAATATTCCGCCCCACAATCTCCGCGAAGTGGTAGATGCCACGGCATATCTAATAGACAATAAAGATGCCACTACCGAAGACCTGATGCAATTTGTACAAGGTCCGGATTTTCCGCTTGGCGGCATTATTTTTAATAATAAAGATATTTTACATGCGTACGCTACCGGTCGAGGCGGCATTGTGGCGCGTGGCGTGGCCGAAATTGTGGAGGACAAAAACACATCGCAGATAATCATCACCTCTATTCCTTATAGAGTGAACAAAGCCGATCTTATAATGAAAATCGCCGAGCTGCATCGGGATAAAAAAATTGAAGGCATAAAAGGCATCAGAGACGAATCAACCAAAGACATAAGAATAGTTATAGATTTAAAAAATGGCAGTTACCCGCAAAAGGTTTTAAATTTCTTATACAAGCACACTCAACTTGAAGACACTTTTCACTTAAACCTGGTAGCTTTAGTTGACGGCGTGCCCCAAACTCTTTCCATTAAAAGCATTTTGGAGGAGTTTATAAAACACAGGCAGATTGTGATAAGGAGAAGAACTGAATTTGACCTCAAAGAGGCCAAAGCCCGCGAGCATATTTTGATTGGTCTTAAAGTGGCACTTGATCATATTGACGAGATCATAAAACTTATAAAAAAGTCCAAAGATGTAGAAACAGCCCGGGCCAATTTGATGAAGGAATTCAAATTTTCTGAGCTTCAAGCGAACGCTATTTTGGAAATGAAATTGCAAAAGTTGGCAGGATTGGAAAGGCAAAAAATTGAAGATGAACTAGCGGAAGTACAAAAACTGATCGGCGAACTTGAAAGCATTTTAGCAAATCAAAAGAAAATACTTTCCATAATAAAAAAGGAGCTTTCTCTTATTTCCGAAAAGTATGGAGATGACCGAAGGACCAAAGTGGTCAAGGGGGGCGTCAAAGTTTTGTCAATGGAAGATTTAATTGCTGATGAGGAAAACACTCTTATTTTAACCTCTGGCGGCTATGTAAAAAGAACCAGTCCAGATGAATATAGAAAGCAAAAACGTGGTGGCGTGGGGGTGGTTGACTTAGATACCAAAGAAGAAGATTTTGTCACCAATTTCCTGACGGCCAGTACCCATTCCGATCTCCTTTTCTTCACCGACCGCGGCAAAGCTTACCAAATAAAAATGTATGAATTGCCGGAAGGCAAGAGGGCTACTAGAGGCAAGTCAATTATGAATTTTATTTCTCTTTCAGAAGGGGAGAGAGTCACTTCTATTTTGCCGATGCCTAAAAATTTGAAAGATAACAAAGAACTTTCTCTTATGATGGTGACCGAAGGAGGTACGGGCAAAAAAGTTTCTGCTGCCAGTTTCCACGATGTGAGAGCGAGCGGTATTATTGCAATAAGATTAGATGAAGGCGATAAACTGGTTTCTGTTTCGGGAATGAACAAGGGCGATTCTTGCATAGTTGCTACCTCCAAAGGTCAGTCTATAAGATTTAAGGAAAGTGATGTCAGAGAAATGGGCCGCACCGCCGGAGGCGTCAGAGTCATAAAGCTTAAAAAAGGCGACAGAGTGGTTGGAGCTCATCCTATTCCCAAAGAAACAGAAGAAGAGGCGGCGCTTCTCACTATGGGCGCCAATGGTTATGGAAAAAAGACAGCTATTAAGGAATACAAAATCCAAAAACGTGGCGGTTCCGGCATCAAAACCAGCAATGTTACTGCCAAAACTGGCGAAATTATTTCTTCGGCTGTGGTGACTGGTCTGGAAGAAGAAGCGGTCGCCATGTCAAAAAAGAGCCAAGTCATCCGCCTCGGACTTTCCGAAATTCCGTCTCTCGGCCGTTCCACCCAAGGTGTCCGCATTATGAAGCTCCGAGATGGCGACTCCATCGCCTCGTTTATTTGCCTATAGCAGTCCACTTTTTGAGATGCGGAGGTTTCTTGACTTCTGTATAATATGGATATGACGAAGTTTCAAATGATTTTGATGGGAGTGTTTGCGGTATTTATAGTTGTGGGGGTTATAATTTTTGCCGCTTATAAAGGCAGTTCAAAAAGTGCGGTTAACATCGTTATATGGGGCACTATTCCTCAAACTAGTTTTGAGAAGATTCTTGAATCAACCTCCTTGCATTTAAGCAAGGAATATAATGTCCAATATGTTGAAAAAACCGAAGAAAATTTTGATACCGATTTTATTGAAAGCTTAGCTTCAGGTGATGGTCCCGACATTTTTCTGCTGCCTAGTAGTAAAATAATAAAGCACCGCAACAAAATATATGCCATACCTTACAATGTATTTACTCAAAGGCAGTTTATGGATTCTTTTATAGAAGGCAGTGAAATTTATATGGCTCCGGAAGGAGTGTTGGCTCTGCCAGTGACAGTTGACCCGTTGGTTATGTATTGGAATAGGCAAATATTTACAGACACCAAGATCACAGAACCGCCAAAATACTGGGATGAGTTCTACAATTTAGCCAATTTAATATCACAAAAAGACGGAGCCTTGAATATTTTGAGAAGCGCGGTGGCTTTTGGAGAATTTAGCAATATTTCTCACGCTAAAGAAATTGTTTTAAATTTGGCTATGCAGGCCGGCACCCCGGTAACTGTATGGAACGGCGACAAAGTACAAAGTGTCTTTGCCGATTCTTTTAATAAACCAACCGTACCAGCGGAAGCGGCAGTCAATTTTTATACCGAATTTGGCAATCCGTCCAAACCTTCCTATTCTTGGAATCGTTCTCTGCCTAATTCCACTGATTATTTTTTAGGAGGCGATTTGGCTTTATATTTTGGCTTTGCCAGCGAAATAGGAACTTTGCAATTAAAGAATCCAAATTTAGATTTTGATGTTGCTGCCGTGCCGGTCTCTCGTGATGGCGGAACCAATGTTTCTTTTGCCAATTTTGACGCTTTGGCCATTACCAAATCATCAAAAAATACAAACGCCGCATATGCCGTAATTTCTATTCTTTCTGGAGTAGATGGCGCCAAAGCTTTTAGCGAAACTTTAAATTTGCCTCCGGCGCGCCGAGATCTCTTGAGCCAAAAGCCGACAGATGCTTATGAAAGTGTTTTCTACGATAGCGCCATAAGAAGCAAGGCTTGGCTTGACCCGTCGCCGACTGATACAGATACTGTATTTCAGACAATGATAGAATCAATTGAGAGTGGCAAAGCCAGAACAGATGAAGCAGTGTCTAGAGCCAATAAAGAACTTTCTGATTTATTATCAAAATGAAAAATTTATTAAAAATTATTCCGATTTTCTTTTTGCTTGCAGTGATTGTTATTCCTATTTTTGTAAATGCGGCAGGTCTTATTCCAGACTGCGGCCAATATAATAACTGTGGTTATAACGAACTTCTTCAGCTCGTAAATAACATTATAAATTGGATTATAATTATTTCGGTGCCAGTGGCGGCGGGTGTTTTCGCCTGGGCGGGAATAGTTTATATGACAACCGGTATTGCTGATAAAAAAAGTTACGCCAAGGGCATGATGTGGAAAGTTTTTGTGGGTTTTGTTTTTATACTGGCCGCTTGGATTATAGTTGGCACCATTGCCAAAGCTCTTCTTAAGGATACAAGTATTGTGCCGGTACAAATAAATATAAATAAATCAATTAATTTTTATGTATAATCTTATGTCTAAAAATGCAAAAAATATTTTGAGTTATTCCGTTTCAGCTGTGATGATTTTAATTTTTGTAGTTCCTTTTTTGGTTCAAGCTCAAAATGGAGGCAATACAACCAGTAGCGGAGGTAACCCACCGACAGGACCTATAACCATAGTAAATCCCTTTAAAACAAATAATATACAAGATCTTATCAGTAGCATAGTCAATGACATTTTAATACCCATTGGCGGAGTGATAGCGGTAATGATGATAATATACGCCGGTTTTCTTTTTGTTACAGCCAGAGGCAATGATACAAAAATAACCGAAGCCAAGAAAGCTTTGCTTTGGGCCGTTATAGGCACGGCCATACTTTTGGGTGCTTGGGTTATTTCGCAGGCCATAGGCACTACTATTGATCAATTAAAAGCATAAAATAAAAGATAATTTAACCAAAATAAAATGACATCACCACCAACAGATTTAAAAGGAATTATAGGTATATTTACTGATATAGGACTTGCAATAATACCTTTTTTAGGCGCGGTGGCATTTTTGGTTTTCGTTTGGGGTGTGGCCAGGTTTATAAGATCGGCCGACAGTGAGAAAGAAATCAAAGACAGCAAAAACCTTATCATTTGGGGCATTATTGGTCTTTTTGTGTTGATTGCTATCTGGGGCATCATTACTTTTCTTCGAGGCGAATTTGGATTTAACGATGCGATAGGCATACCGCAGATACATTTTTAGAATTATTTATGGTGAATAAAATTGAACCAAGTATTATTGATTAAAAAATGATTGATTTAATAAATACAGCGTTTGGAATAGTGACCAGCACACTCATACCTCTAGCTTTTGCCTTGTGTTTTCTTTATTTTTTCTGGGGTGTGGCCAAATATATAAAAACAGGGGCGAGAGATGATAAATCCAATGAAGATGGCAAGCGCATAATGACTTGGGGCATTATAGGCATTTTTGTAGCTTTTTCTATCTGGGGTATAATTAATTTCATGAAAAGTGAGTTAGGGATACTAGATGTTCAAAATCCAAGTCCTAGCTCCAATAAATAAAAATATGTTAACAAAAACAAAAACCCTTTTTGAATCTGTTGGAAAAATTATAAATATATTAATACCGATTGCCTTTGCTTTAGCGCTTCTGTTTTTCTTTTGGGGTATAGCCCGATATATATGGTCTTCGGGTAACGGGAAAGAAGAAGGCAAAAAATTTATGCTCTGGGGGGTGATTGCCATATTTGTAATGACTTCTATCTGGGGTCTTGTGGCTTTTATTGGTGGTTCCTTTGGATTGGACCAAAATGCTACTGCTCCCAAAATACCGACTATCCAAAAATAGCTGTGGATTACTCTATTGAACTTGCATATGAATAGTTATATTATAAAGTAAATTAAAAATGGTCGTTTATTTAATCAAATTATAAGAATTATAAATTAAAATTATGAAAAAATTAGCGTTAACAATTGGAGCTCTGACACTGCCGCTCGTCTACTTTTGCTCAAGACATTAATCTTACTGCTTTTCAACAAATGGCAGAGGTTTGGGAAAAATTATAAATTATTTGATTCCTGTTGTCTTTGCTTTAGCTATACTATTTTTCTTTTGGGGTTTGGCTATGTACATTTTCGGCAAAGAAGATGACAAGGCTCGAGCCAAAAAGACTATGATTTGGGGAGTGGTGGCTATATTCGTAATGGCTTCTATCTGGGGCATCGTGGCTTTTATTGGTAATCTTTTGGGGCTCATAATACACAACCTCGTACTGTCATAAAACTTCCAACGGAGATCAATTAAATCGTTTAACGTCTGTAATAAAAATGCGAGGCTGTTGAAAAACACCTCGCGTTTTTATTTACCAGCGAAGCCTTGTGCGAAGTTGGGATTGTTTTATAATATAAACATGCTTGCGGCTGTAATATTATCTGTCACAGACCTTCTGGGTAAAATAGCTGTCCAGATCTTAAATCCTCTGATTATATTGGGCTTTGTTATTGCCACTGCCTTTTTATTTTATGGCATAGCTGAGATGATATGGAAATCGGACAGTAGTGATTCAGACAAAAATAAAAAAAATGTAATGTACGGAGTGGTCGGACTTTTCATAATGTTTTCTGTTTATGGCATCTTGCATTTGGTTCTGGATAGCTTTGGTATAAGTTGGCCCAGCTTTTTCCCTTAAAAAATAAATAAAAATATATAAAAAGTAGGGGAGGCGCGATGAATGCGCTCCCCTTTTGAATTCTTACCTAAATGGTCTCTTGCTGAGTGTCAGCAAGACTTTAGCTGGCTTGTCGCTGAGCGACTTGAAACCAACGACCTTGGATGGATACGGAAGGTTTTCAGCAACTCCCGTTTTTGGATCATACTTGGCAGTAGAGCCTTTCTGATCCTGAAGAACAAACGAGTCGGTAGAATTTCCCCAGTCGAAATAAATCCCGCTCGGAATTATCATTCCCTCGCTGAATTTTCCGACCGGCGCTTCTACCGCTACCACAACTGATCCCTGTCCAAACCCCAGATTGGCAAGTTTAGGTCCCCAGCAGGAGACAGAGCGTTGGTCTGCTTCCCAATGTTTAGTGCCGGACTCCGAGTAAAGAACTCGGGCATAGCTTTCGTTGCCGGCCTCGGTTCTGATATCAAATCCCATGCTCTTTGCACGAGCTTCGTGGTCTGAAGCCAAGATCTGATACTTGCCAATTGCCGACGACCCCTCTCTGTTTTTTAAAGGAGTCTTGCCGTCATTTTCAAATTGGTGTGCGGCACCGGGTACTCCTCCGCCCGATTCGCAGTCTGCGATAATCGGCAGAGCAATTTCCATCGGTACGCTGTACGAAAAGTTGGTTACTAACGTTCGGCTGAGGATGCTGCCACTGCCAGCAAGGGAAAAGTGTCGGTAAACACTAAATCCTACCCACAATGCCAGCCCTACCCCTAAAGCAAACCCCAGTATTGGTCTGAAAAATTTCCAAACCGGTCCAGGGGATTCTTTTCCTTTTGATTCCTTCTTTTCAGCAACTTCTTTTTTGCTGTCGATTTTTTTTGTATCTTTGGGGCCAGATCCATCATTAGCTACAGGTCCTGATTTCCGCAATATCCTATACAGGATGAGAGCAATCAGAGCCAATGTCAAAATCACCGCTACCATAATTCCAAGTCCGATTAGAATTTTCACAAAGAACTCCTTTCTTTACCATAATAGCACGTTATGGTATTGTTTGTCAACAAAAAAAGAGGTTGATGCTTGACATCAACCCCCACGGTTCCAAAATCAGAACCCTATTTCTTTTTACTGCTATCACTCGAAGAATCGGTGACCCCCGTTTTTTTTGCTGGTGGACGGGATTCGCCGGTTACTTCTTCCGCAAGGCTGAGGAATAAACCATCGCGTCCGGGAGCGTACACGCGGATATTTCCTAATTGCTTGGCCATGTACATCCTTTCTCCGCCGGGGACTTTGCTGATGAGCTCAAAACCATCAGCTTCACCTTTTACAGGCGCTGCCGCTAAAGCTCTTTGCCCGGCTGCTTTGGCCACGTTAGCATCCCTTTCCTTTTCGGCCGAGAAAACATTTTCATATGCTGTCTGCAGGTCCTTGTTCTTTAGGTCGACGTTGATCATACTGATTTTAATAATTCTCTGTCCGTAGTCTCTTACCGAGCTTATTTGAGCTTTGCGAATCGGCAGACCATCTTTATCGACGCCGTTGATACCGTCCCGAATCTCACATAGGGCCTTTTCAACCCCGTTCTTATTTCGCACCAAGGTGTCCCAATCAGTATTCCCAAGCCACGTTCTTGCGCGACCACTGATCTCTCGGACAAGCGCTTGTTGCCAATCGCCAGCCGAAGAAAGCGCCGCAGTGCGGAACAGCGTTTTTTGCGGGTTAACCGTAGTGGTTTCAAAAACAAGCCATGCTGTGACCTGAACCTTTGTTATTACCTCGCCCTTGTCTGTTGTCGCGGCAAGTGATTCTCCGGCTCCGGTTTCAGCATCCTCAATCTTTACACCGTACTGCGGGTACCGAAAGAAGAGCGAATCTACTTGTTCATCTCTTGCAAACATTCCTACCTCGGCCGATGGCACACCGGCCTGCGCTTTCTGTTGCCCGTATTTTAACCACCGAAATTGGTAAGTGAATATGTGATACGGCGGGATTCCTACCCAAACAACACCAAAGATCTCTTCAAACACGGTTGACGAATTAGCTTCGTCTACCTCATTCTTGAGTTTGTCTGTCAGTTGGTTTTGTTGGTTGAGTTTCTCTTCGATAAATCCGGGATCAAATCCGGGATCATTAACATCCCGCTTTCTCTCTGCGGCTTTTGCGAGGAAATTGGCGTATGATTCAAACGACCCCTTGAAAATATCGAAGCCGTCAGGGTCAATTCGATGATTTTCAACTTTCATTATATAACCAACGCACTCATCGCCTCTCATCTTTGCTTTGATCTCGCCGTCCGTTCGGAGAGTGACCCAAAAATCTTGCTTGGCCATCTCGTAAAACAAAAAACGCAGACAGATGTAGAGAATGTATCCGGACCCCAGGGTCAAGATACTAAACAACAAGATGATTCTCTTAGCCTTAGCCTTTCTTTTTTTAGTAAGATTTGGCTCTTCATTTCCGCCACTATATGGTGGGGGAATGGGAGGCGCTGGTGGCAATAGTCGCCTCGTGATTGGATTTTGTGGATCTCCCATGACTTTTCTCCTTGTATAAAGTTCTTTTCCGCCTTTACTTATATCACATCTGAGGAAAAAATGCAAGGAAAAAGTTGCGAGAATTTGGAAATATGATAAAATAAGTACAGATTTTCATTCCGGGCAGTTACTATCGGTCACCGTCGCTAAAGCTATGGCGGACTGGTAGAGGAAAGTCCGAACACACATCCTGAGAGCAATCGAAGGAAAGAGTAGCGGGTAACGCCCGTCGTCCGCGAGGATAGAGGTGCGAGCAGAAACGACCCGGTTAAGTCCGGCTGAAACGGCTAAATCCTTACTTGTGTGCAAGGCCGTGTCCCGATGAAAATCGGGGAGTGCCGCTTGATCTCGTCTGGTAACAGATGAGACAGATAAATTGCTGCAATAAAACAAAATTCGGCTTACGAGAATGAGAATCACAAGATGCAAAATCCGCCCTTACCGGCGGATTTTGCATCTCGTTTTTTATTCTGATAGAATTTAATTCATGAAGATTGAAAAAGAAATTTTTAAACGAAATTCAATCAAGAAACTGATCATAATGGGATGTATTTTTGCGGCGGGTATTTTTATCGGCGTATTTCTGGACAAATTTTATTTCAATAAATCTGAATTATCTACCGCTTTTCATAATATACGCCTCTCCGACCCTACACACAAAATGATATCCCCGCTTTTATTGGCGGGTCTGTCGGTTCAAGGAGATACAAAAGAGTTCAAAGATATAGAAAATAAATTAAAACTTCAGATTCACGATGCGCTTAATGTTCCTGGTATGGAAACGATTTCAGTTTATTTCAGAGATCTTAACAGTGGTCTTTGGGCGGGAATCGATCAAGATACCGGTTATGATCCTGCGAGTCTTATGAAAGTCCCAATTATGATTGCCTGGCTTAAAAAAGAACAGGATAATCCGGGCACTTTATCAGATAGGCTTGTTTGGACAGGATCACAATATGATGGTAAAGGTTTGGATTTTTATAGCTTACAGGCTGGTCAGTCATATACAGTTGATGAACTTATTAATTTAATGATTGTTAAATCAGATAATGATGCAAAAGACCTGTTGCTCAACAATTTGGATGCGCAAACAATCAATACCGTGTTTACCGACTTAGGCATAAAAGCATGGGGAGACACTCCCGGGACATCGACAAAAATTTCTGCGGCTATGTATTCCAGATTTTTTAGAGTTCTTTATAACGCCACATATTTGAGCCGTGATTTATCGGAAAAAGCCTTGGAACTTCTGAGTTCTACCGACTTTAACAACGGTCTTGTGGCTGGAGTTCCGTCAACCATAACCGTGGCTCACAAATTTGGCCAGTATACCGACAGTGATCCGACAAGCCCGATAGAGTTGCATGATTGCGGTATAATATATTATACCAAAAATCCTTACTTGCTTTGTGTAATGACCAAAGGGGCGACAGATATTGTTAATCTTGGATCAGTAATCAAAAACATCTCGTCATTTGTTTACGATACTGTTGATATTGAAAAATAATATTTTGCTTTTATTGTGGGCAGGAGAGGACTTGAACCTCCATGCCTTGCGGCACCAGCTCCTAAGGCTAGCGTGTCTGCCATTTCACCACCTGCCCACTGTCATCACAATCCGGGTCCGCCCGGTAGGAATTGAACCTACGACCATCTCCTTAAGAGGGAGCTGCTCTACCAACTGAGCTACGGGCGGATAATATTTTTCAAATTATTTTTTAAATAATTTGGTGCTCGAGGTGGGAGTTGAACTCACAAGGCCTTACGGGCCAACATTTTAAGTCTTTCGTGTATACCATTCCACCACTCGAGCAATGAGGCCTAGGGCGGAATTGAACCGCCGTATAAGAGTTTTGCAGACTCTTGCCTTACCACTTGGCGACTAGGCCAAAAATCATTTTAGCTTTTATTTGACGAATTTTCAACAGAAGATTCATTTAAAAGTTCGTCGATTCTTTGTCTGTTATGCTCGCCAAGGTCTATACAAAAATCAATCTTTGGAACAAAGCCAAAAGATTTTTTGGCACAAACATACTGTCTGAAATCATTTCGGCGGCGTTTGGCGAATTCCAAAGCCTCATCTTCTTTTTCTCTCGGTAGGGTAGTGAAATAAATCATTGCTCTTCTGCCGCGATTAAATATTTCTGTCTTAGTGATAGTGATTAAAGAATCTTTGTTTGATTCAATACAAAAATATTCGGCGGCAAATTTAGAAAGTAAAGAAGCAGATTTTTCATCTTTGTATTTGGTCGGAGTCTTCATTTTATTTTGATTATTCCTGCTTTACTAAAGATGTCGCCTTTAAAATATCTCCTACTGCCAATTCTATTTTTGATTCTATCATCATGCCGAATTCCTGGCCTTCTTTTACTGTTTCCGTTTTTATTTTTTGGGCCTGAAGCTCTTTTATTTTGCCGCTGCCGATAATAGAATCTCTTCGTGATATTTCTATAACACTGCCTGATTTTATTTCTCCTTCCTCCACGCGGCCGCCAACAACTTGTTTATCTTTATTTTTGTTGAAGATTCTGAGTACTTTCACCAAACCGGTTACTGTTTTTATTGTTTCCACCGGGGTATTTTCTTTTATTTTTTCTTTAACATAGTCGGCTAGCTCATAAATTATTTTGTACGTTTTTATTTTCGTGTTATTTCTCTCCGCTAGTATCTCAGCGCTTTTGTCGGCATTAACATTAAAACCCAACACCAAACTGTTCTTTATACTGGCTGTTTTGATGTCTTTTTCAGTAATGCTGCCCACGCCTTTTGAAATTATTTTAATCATTATTTTTTCGTTACCAAGTTTGGCTAGCTCATGTTCTACGGCATTTAATGATCCAAAAGTGTCAGCCTTTACAACTACCTCCAAAAAAGCGCCGCCGCTCGGAATATTTTTTTGATCTTCTTTCATTTTTAAATCAATATTTTTTGCCGCAAATTCCATAGCTTCTTCTTTTTTTGAAAAGGTTTTAAACTCAGAGCCGACGGATGGTTGAGCACTCCAGCCTACTATTCTTACTGGACTGGAAAAACTTGCCTCCATCAAATTTTCTCCTTTGTAATTTTCTATGGCTCTAACGGGTGCATAAGATCCGATGGTGGCTACGAATGCACCTGTCTTTAGGGACCCGTTTTTTATTATAAGAGTGGCAGAAATGCCTTGTTTAGGGTTTAGATTACTTTCTATTACAAAACCTTCGGCCGGCAGAGAAGGATCACCGTTAAATTCTTCAATGTCGGATTGCAAAGCGATCATTTCCAAGAGATCGGCTATACCTTCTCCGGTTTTGGCGGAAATAGATACAGACGGTATCGTGCCGCCCCAACCTTCGACAAGAACTCCAACTTCGGCAAGGGCGGTTTTAACCTTGTCAATATCGGCACTGGGACGATCAATCTTATTTAAGGCGACAACAAACGGCATGGAATCTTCTTTGATGCAATTCAAAGCCTCAATGGTTTGCGGTTTTACTCCATCTTCTGCGGAAACAACAAGTATGGCTATATCCGCCACTTTTGCACCGCGTGCTCTAATGGAACAAAAAGCTTCATGTCCGGGTGTATCCAAAAAAGTGATTTTTCTTTTTTGGTTGCCGATAGTAACCTCTGTCTCATAAGCGGATATATGCTGAGTAATACCCCCCTCTTCTTTTTTGGTAGTGTTCGTCTCTCTAATATAATCAAGCAATGTGGACTTGCCATGATCGATATGGCCCATAACAACTACCACCGGCGGGCGGGTTATTTGGTTTATTTTTTCAGTTTTATTTTTTTGATCCATTTGTTTTTTGTTTTTCTATTGCCTCTTTTTCTTCTTTTGACAATTCGTACTCGCTTTGCCAATTTAGAAGCGGTTTGGCAAAAACGTTGGTTCGCTCCCTCATGTGCATACTTGTTATGACCACACCGTTGCCTTCTTCATCGGCAAAACTTGTCGAGAAACTTTGATTACCGCCGACTCCTTCTCCTTTAAACGGGTTAAATCTCACAATGGAAGCATTTACTGTTTTCTTTTTTATTCTGTTGTCTAGCAACTTCATATATAAAGTTGATTCGGCTTGAAATTTAACGAGATCCTCCAATGTTTTTGTGTGAAGCTTCATAAGCCTCTCAAGATCTGGCGTATTTGCACTTCTGAATATTCTCCTGATTCTTACGTGCATCATTATAGAAAAAACTAAAGCCAGCAAAGCTGCCACTAAAGCAACAAAAGGAATAAAAAAAACAACTAAGTTCCAGTCGATGAGCATAATAAACATTATACACTATTTGTGGTATTATCCAAAATGTGAAAAATGAAAATAAAAAAAAGAGAATATTTTTGGATTACGCTTCTATTACACCGATTGATGAAAGAGTAACGAAAAAAATGGTAAAAGTCCAAAAAGAATTTTGGGGAAATCCATCTTCTTTGCACACGGAAGGAGAAAGCGCAAAAAATGTTTTAGAAGAAGCAAGGATAAAAATTGCTCGTATTTTACATTGTCGCTCAAGCGAAATATTTTTTACCAGTGGCGGCACTGAGTCATTAAATATAGCCATTTTAGGAATTGTAAAACCAAAAAGTCATATTATAGTTTCTTCCATAGAACACCCGGCTGTTTTGGAGCCGATTAAATTTTTATTAAAAAATAAAGAAGCGGAGGTTTCTTTTGTATTACCAAACGAAAAGGGAATCATAAATCCGGAATCAATTAAAAAAGAAATAAAAGAAAATACTGTTTTAGTTATAATTCAACATGCTAATAATGAGATTGGCGTTATCCAACCTATCCGCAAAATAAAATCAGCGATAGGGAATGTTTGTTTATTGGTAGATGCTTGCCAAAGCGTTTTATATGAGGATGTTTCTTTGGAAAGACTAGGAGCTGATATGTTGGTGCTTGACGGCATCAAAATATACGGGCCGAGAGGAGTGGGGATTTTAGTAGTTAAACATGGAGTTAAAATTTCTCCTATTGTTTTTGGTGGGGGACAGGAAAGAGGACTGCGTTCCGGTACTGAAAATGTTGTTAGTGCCGTCGGTCTCGCTAAAGCCCTTGAAATTGCAACTGATATGAGAGAAAAAGAATCATCCCGCTTAACGCGATTGCGCGATTATGCTATTGCAAAAATTCTTAAAGAAATACCAAATTCTTCTTTAAATGGCGGTTTGGAAAACAAATTGCCTAATAATATTAATATTTGTTTTGGAAAAAGCCAAAGTCCGACTTTGGCTTTTGATTCGGAGTTTCTAGTCATCAAACTAGACACTCTCGGCTTCGCTGTCTCTGCCGCCTCGGCCTGCCATACTCTCTCGCTTGAGAATGGTTCTTATGTTATTGAGAGTTTAGGTAGGCCAGAATGCGCCTCTTCCTCTCTCCGCATCACCCTCGGCCGCTCAACCACAAAATCTGACTTGGACAAATTTATTTCCGCTCTCAAAAAAATTGTTAAATAAATTATCCACTAAATTGTTTTTTGTTTTATAATTTGATAAAATGATAAAAATGGAAGATTTAACCAAACACCAGCTTATACTTATAGTTTTGCTAATTACTTTCGTGACATCAATTGCCACGGGTATTATTACTTTTTCTCTGCTTTCCGAGCGCCGGTGGAAGTAACTCAAACCATAAATCGTGTAGTTGAAAGAACTATCGAGCAAGTGACACCTGCCACAGTAAACCAGCCGGAAAAAGTTACTACGACTGTGGTAGTTAACGAAGATGATCGAGTCCTTCAAACAATCGCTAAAAACGAAAAATCAATAGTGAGATTAAAAGCTGTCGGAACCGATGGTTCCGAAGTCTTTTCTGGTATGGGCATAGTGATCTCTGATGACGGTGTTATTGTTGTTGATATACGAAGTTACACAGCTTCTCCTTATGTGATTTTATTTTATGACGGCAAAAGCTATCCTGCCGGAAAAGTTTTTACTGATAGCGCAGATGGGTTGGTTTTCATAAAAACTGGTGTTCCTCCAAATGAAGATCCTAAGTATACTTTTTACCCGGCCACTTTTGGCGATTCAGATGGACTCAAGATAGGTCAGACTCTGGTGGCAATTAGCGGACAGGATTCGAATGCCGCTTCTGTCGGCAGAATATTTCAACTTACTCTGGGGAGTGATAAGAAAACAGTAACAAATATTCTTTCTGATATAAAAATTTCAAAAAGTAATTTAGGCAGTCCGGCTCTCGACCTTTCCGGTGAAGTAATTGGTTTGGAAGCTCCGTTTAGCGAGGCTGATACTGAATACTCTTATATTCCAATAAATATTATAAAGACAACTACCCCTAATGCTCTGACAGAGTTAGCCAAGTAGATTTTTGTCTCTTTTTTTGCTATAATAGCGCCGTTATGACGCCATTTAACAATTTTACAACCAAAGCCAAAGAAGTAATCAGAAAGGCTCACGAGCTGGTTATTGAACGTGGCCAAAATCATGTTGGACCATTGCATCTTTTGGCAGCTCTTATTTTACAAGAAGAAAGCATGGTAGCTTCTATTCTAGATAAAATGGAAGTGGATATTATTTTACTTACCGACTCTCTTTTTGAAGCTATGGAAGGCGGCACGGATAGCAATACTATGGCGCCTTCTTACCAGATTTTTCTTACACCCGAACTGGCTCATATCATTGAGCATTCTTCAAAAGTGGCGGGGGATATGGGCGATGAATTTGTTTCTACCGAACATCTTTTTTTGGCGTGCTTGGAAGTGCCGAGCGCAGCTAAAGATGTTTTAACGCGATTTAAAATTGAGAAAGAAAAAGTTTTGTTTTTGATTCAGGAAATTAAGCAGGGCAAAATAGTTGACAAGGGAAGTATAGCCAAAAACAAAACTCTTATAAAATACACCCGCTCTCTGACTAAAATGGCTCGCGAGAATAAGCTTGATCCGGTCATCGGCCGAGATGAAGAAATTTCCCGCATCATCCAAATTCTTTCCCGCCGCACCAAAAATAATCCGATATTGATCGGCGAGGCCGGCGTCGGCAAAACCGCTATTGCTGAAGGTTTGGCCATGAGGATTGCTGCTGGCAATGTGCCGGAATCTTTGAAAGACAAGGAAATGGTTTCTCTTGACTTGGGTCTCTTGGTTGCCGGCACGAAATATCGAGGCGAGTTTGAAGAACGGCTAAAAAATATTATAAAAGAAATTGAAAAATCCGAAGGCAAAATAATTTTATTTATTGATGAAATCCATACTTTGGTCGGCGCTGGCTCTGCCGAGGGTTCGCTTGATGCTTCAGCAATATGCTAAAGCCGCGCTCTGTCTCGCGGCGAACTGCGGGCTATTGGCGCTACCACTATTAAAGAATATCAAAAATATATTGAAAAAGACCCGGCTCTTGACCCGCCGTTTTCAGCCGGTTTTTGTCTCTGAACCGTCAATAGATGATGCTATCACCATTTTGCGCGGGCTTAAGGAAAAATATGAACTTGTATCATGGGGTGCAAATCACCGATGATGCCATAAAAGCGGCTGTTAATCTGTCTTCCCGCTATATTGCCGATAGGTTTTTGCCGGACAAAGCGGTTGATCTTGATTGATGAAGCGGCTTCGCTTCTTGAAAATTTCGCTTGAAAATATGCCGCAGGTTTTGCAAGAAACTCAATTCGAAAAATAATGAAGCTTGGAGATTGAAAAAGAGGCGCTGAAAAAAGAGGCAGAAGACAAAAATGGCAAAGCAAAAATCGTCTGCAAAATATTGAAAAAGAAATTGCCGATCTGAAAGAAAAAACATCTGAGATTGATCTGAAATGGAAAAATGAAAAAGAAAGTGTGGGAGAAATAAAAAGAATAAAAAAAGAGTTGATGAATCTGCCAGACTGGAGGCCGAGACGGCCGAAGCCAGGTAGATCTCAGCAAGGCGGCGGAAATTCGTTATGGCAAAATACCGGCTCTGGAAAAAGATCTTGATACCAATGTCAAAAAACTTGAAAAAATTGCAAAGTATCTCGCCGGATTTTGAAAGAAGAAATTACCGAAAATGATATTGCAGACATCGTAGCCAAATGGACCGGCATTCCGGTTTTCAGAATGCTTGAAGAGGAAGCGGAAAAGCTAAACAGAATGGAAGAAGAGACTTAAGAAGCGCATCGTCGGCCAAGATGAGGCGGTTAAAAAAATTGCAGACACCATCAAACGCTCAGGGCCGGCATTTCCGATCCCAATCGGCCCATTGGTTCTTTTATATTTCTTGGGTCCGACTGGAGTGGGCAAGACCGAACTGACCAAAGCTTTGGCGGAATTTATGTTCAATGAAGACAACGCGCTTATCAGGGTGGACATGTCAGAATATATGGAAAGGCATTCCGTCTCCAAATTGATCGGCGCGCCTCCCGGTTATGTCGGTTTTGACGAAGGCGGGCAATTGACCGAAATGGTTCGCCACCGACCATATTCAGTTGTCTTTTTGATGAAATTGAAAAAGCTCATCCTGAAGTTTTTAATGTGCTTTTGCAAGTTTTGGATAACGGCCGACTGACTGATGCCAAAGGTCGGGTGGTTAATTTCAAAAACGCCATCATTATCATGACTTCAAATATCGGCGCTCAATACATAGATAAGATGGAAAAAATGGGCTTTGGCGAAAGAGGCAAAGAAGGCGGAGATTATGCAAATGTCAAAGAGAAAGTAATGGAGGCAATGAAAGATTTCTTCCGACCCGAATTTTTGAACAGAGTTGATGATGTTGTTATCTTCGATATACTGCCCATGTCTGCGATTCGGGATATTGTTAAAATTCAAATTGATTTGGTGCGCGAAAGATTGGTAATCAAGGAAATTTCCCTGGAACTCTCGGACGAAGCTTATGAATATTTGGCCAAAGAAGGTTACAATCCTCAATATGGCGCTAGGCCTCTAAAACGAGTGATTCAAAATAAAATATTAAATACCATTGCTTCTCTTATAATTTCCAAAGGAATTATGAAAGGCGGTATCGTTTCTGTTTCTGTCAAAGATAACGATCTCGTATTCGATATCAAAAAAGGCCGTCGTGGTGCTATCATCGAAGCCTCTATACTAGATACTACTCCTACCGAAGTAAATGCTTAATTGCTGGTAATAAATCATAATTTTTGTTAGACTCTTTCTATTGAGTTTTTGCGTCGATGGCAGAGTGGTCAATTGCAACGCGCTGTAAACGCGTCGCCTTCGGGCTCCGGGGGTTCGAATCCCTCTCGACGCACTTTTATTAAGAAACAAATTTTATAAAAATCTATACTAAACGCTCAGCGTCTAATATATCTTTTTAAGATTTTTATTATCTAATTAGTTCGCCAGTCCACTTGTAAATATTGCCTGCGCCCATAAAAACAATGCAGGATGGTTTGGACGAGTTTGTTTTTTGTAAATACCTTTTTAACTCCTCAGGATTTTCTACAGGAAAAGATGGTACAAATTTATTAACAGCATCGGAAAGAGTTTTATTGGTTGTTATTTTGTCGTCTATTTCGCGGGTTATAAAAATAGGAGCGACAAAAACTTTATTCGCAAACCTTAAAGATTCAATGAAATCGTTAAAAAATAATTTCATTCGGCATTGCTGGTGCGGTTCAAAGACACAGACTAGCTCACGGTCTGGATATTTTTCACGCAAGGCAGAAAGGGAAGCACTTATTTCTGTTGGGTGGTGGGCATAGTCATCATAAAAAACAATGTTGTCTCTTTCTCCTTTGTATTCCAATCTTCTCCAAGTGCCTTTGAAATCTTTCAAAAATTCTTTGGCTTTTTCTTCCGGTACGCCCAAAATCTCAGCGGTTTTTATTGCCGCTTGAGCATTTAAAATATTGTGTTTGCCGGGTACAAGCAAACTAAAATCTGTTTTAACTTTTTTATAATCAAAATCTTTTACAATGGATCCCGTTTTTGGTACTTTTTGTTCAAATTCCTTGAAAGCACTTTTTATATCATCGAGGTCTTTATAATAATCCAAATGATCGGCTTCAATGTTTGTTATCACCAAAATGGTTGGCGAAAGATTTAAAAAGGAACGCTTATATTCGCAGGCTTCCACCACCAGGTATTTACTTTTGCCGGCCATAAAATTTGTATTTTCTCCCATGATTTTTGAACCAACAATAATAGTCGGGTCTAAACCGGCTTTTTTCAAAATATGTCCCAGCATTGCAGTTGTTGTGGTTTTACCATGAGTGCCTGATATAGCTATAGTGAACATTTTTTTTGATAATTCGCCGAGTGCTTGTGGATATGAAAGGCAAACTAAGTTCCTTTTTTTGGCTTCCAAAATTTCAGGATTATCTTCTTTAATGGCTACGCTGTATATTACCACTTCTGTGTCGTGGTCTAAATTTTCAGCTTTTTGGCCAATAAAGATTTTTATTCCCAATTTTTCCAAATCATCAGTGATTTCTGATTGGCCGCTATCCGAACCGACGATGGTTTTGCCTTTCAAAAAAAGCATTCTGGCAATAGCCGAGACTCCGATGCCGCCAATGCCTATAAAATGATATTTTTTGTAATCAAATATTTTCATAAATTATTCGTTGATATTAACAGAAAATATCAATTTTGGCATTGATTAAATAAAGTAAATGTGATAAATATATAGCAGGAGGTACTTTAGAATGGCAACCCAGCAGCAAAAAATCTCTGCTGAAATAACAACCGGGTCCCCGGTTTGTTTCAAGAAAACCGATCAGGATCCAAATACTCAGGCTCAACTGAACAGTTGGAACCGGACCTACGGAAGAGGCCCCCACCATGTTCATAGCAGAGTTGACAGATACATTTCCTTGAAAGACAAAAAAGGAAATTTTCTTCCCCTCGGTGGGGGAGAGGGATTGATCAACATCAACTATGTGGAGCCTTGGCGGGAGGTATGAGTTCTCGCCCCAACTGAAATCGCTGCGATCTTGTGTGGTCGCGGCGGTTTTCTTTTATCTGATCAAAGTAAATAATTATTGCAAATTTTCGCTAATATGTTATCTTATTTGCTATGTCACAAGATCAACTTATAAGATTGGTAAATAAAGGAACCGGAGAAGTTTATTGGACGCGCAAAAATAAACGCAAAGTAGAACGCAAAATAGAACTCAAAAAATACTCCAAAAAACTTAGAAAAAGAGTGGTATTTAAAGAAGCTAAGAAGTAAAAACAAGCGGGACAAACCCGCTGTTTTTGTGTATATTTAAACCATTGGGTCTATAGTTCAACGGTAGAATAATCGTCTCCAAAACGATTGATCGAGGTTCAAATCCTCGTGGACCCGCCAAATTATATTTTTGTCTTTTTTAAACCAAGTCATCTGGCGCTTGGCATACTGCCAAGTCTCAATTTGCATTCTTTTTATCATATCTTCTTTTGAAATTTTATTTTGTAAGAATAAGGAGACAATTTTATATTCTAAACCTATTTCTCCCATTCTTTTCCAAGAAAGTCCTTTTTTATGCAAACTCTGTACCTCTTTTATAAGCCCCTGTCTAAACCACTTTTCTATTCTTTTATTTATTCTCTTTTTTAATTCTTTTTCTTCTACTTTTATTCCTATTTTTATTATTTCAAATTTATTTCGAATTTCTGATTTAGGATTTAGAATTTCAAGTTTTGGGACATTTCCCAAAACTTTACATATCTCAATCGCCCTTATTAGCCGCCTAGGATTTTGCTTTTCAATTGTTTTAGCTCTTTCTGGATCAATTTTTTGAAGCATTTCAAACAATTTTTCAGCTGACTTTTTTTCGAGCTGTTTCCGCAGTTTTAAATTTGGTGGCACTTCTGGAATCTGTTTGTCTCCCAATAATGCATCAATATAAAACCCTGTACCTCCGCAAACAATAGGTATTTTACCCCTATCACCAATTTGAACGATCGTTTTATTTGATGATGTTACAAAATCAGACACTGTAAATCGTCTGCGCGGAGAAGCAACATTAATAAGATGGTGTGGGATGCCTCCCATTTCTTTTTTGGTTATTTTGCCGGTACCGATATCAAGTCCTTTATAAACTTGCCGCGAATCTGCCGAAATAACTTCACCATTAAATTTTTTAGCCAATTTAACCGCGATATCGCTTTTGCCGCTGGCCGTTGGTCCCAGTATAACAATCAATTTTGGCATTTTATTTTTCCCTGACATAGATGAATCGGGGACCTTTGTATCCAATTTCAGGTTTATCTACTTCTTCCAAAAACATATTTACAGGTCTAACCCAAAGCTTGTGTTCACCGTAAAGAGCTCTGTATATTACAACTGGTTCCAAAGTTTCCGAATCAGTTGCAATTTCTTCAACTTGATATTCATTTCCTTTAAAATGTCTATAGATGCCCCTTTGTATTTCTTCAACAGAATTTTTTTCTTCCAAGTTTTCCATAATTTTATATTATTGCAATGCTAATTTTTTTATTTTTTCAATTTCTTCTTTATTATCATAAAATTCACCCTTACTAAGTTTATACAACAATGGTACTACTCCGCATTTTTCACACTCGCCCCAATTGCATTTGCCGCCGTTTTTTTGAGACAGCTTTCTGCATATTGCAATTTCTTTTTCAAAAACTTCTTTTTCCATATTTTTTAAATCCTTGTGTAAATACGCCTCTTTTCTTTTGTTATTGTATTTATAGCTTTTAATGCTCTGATTACCTTCCTTTTTAGAGAGGGGAGGTTTGGTTTATAGTATATCCATTTTAAAATTTTTAGCGACTCCTTTTTGGCAAATTTTATTTCCCATATAGGTACCCTATTTTCTGAAGCTGGATTTTTAACCAAAAAAGCACCGCTTATGGCAGCAAGTTTTTTTATTTTTTGATGTAGCCATAGCATGTGTTTTTTACTTGCAGAAATAAATCTAACAAAAAGTCTGTTATTTGAATATGTTCTTCCACGATATTTATTGTTGAGATCTTTATAGACAATAATACTTCCATCGCCGTCAAGATGACCACGAAGAAAATCTCTAAAAAATTTATCAGGAATTCTTATTGCTCCAATAGTATGACTTTTTGCTGGTGTTAATCCTATTTTTTGTAACCAACCATAAAATTGAACGTCACCAAACTGGACTCTGTACGAAATCACACCCTTGTTGTTTGTTTTTCCTATTTTGTTATTTAAACCCAAACATTTTTTGAAGGTTGAAAGCAAGTCCGTATCAGAAGACCTCATAATGATGTGTCTGCCATCATTAGAAAGACAGCCATCTGTTGCTAACAAACCAACAATATAAGCCAAGTCTGAAGACCATTTAAAATTTTTAGGCGGCAATTTTGCTCTGGGCATTTTGTGGGCGTGGTGGGATTTGAACCCACAAGACCTTGCGGTCACACGATTTTGAGTCGTGCGCGTAGACCGTTCCGCCACACGCCCTTTTACTTGATAAATATACCTTAAATATCCACCGAAATCAAAATATTCAGCTTTTATTTTTAGTTATTGTGATGTAAAATATCACTATGTCTAACACTTCAAACTTCTATCAAAACTCAATATTTTGGGTGGAAGTGGACAAAATAAAACCCAATCCCTTTCAACCGCGGCGAGAATTTGATGAGGACTCAATGAGAGCTTTAGCTGATTCCATTAAACAATATGGTGTGCTCCAGGCGCTGGTGGTGACGCGCAAAGAAATAATTAAAGACGATGGCTTGGCGGTAGAATATGAACTCATTGCTGGCGAGCGCCGTTTGCGGGCATCAAAAATAGCCGGCCTTTCACAAGTGCCGGTTATCATAAGGGTGGGCGAAGGGGAAGAAAATAAAGATGACTTGATGAAGTTGGAATTGGCTATTATTGAAAATGTCCAAAGAGAAGATTTGAATCCGGTAGAACGCGCCAGAGCTTTCAAAAAATTAACCGATCAATTTGGTTTTAAACATCACCAGATCGCTCAGAAAATAGGCAAAAGCCGGGTCTACGTGACCAACACTATGCGCATTTTAGATTTGCCGGATGAAATGCTCACCGCTCTCTCTCTGGGCAAAATAAACGAGGGTCATACCAGACCGCTTCTTATGCTTATCGACAGACCGGAGGACCAGAAGGTTCTTTTCCAGGATATTATGCTACGCAAAATGAATGTGCGCGATGCCGAGGTTGCGGCTCGCAAGATCGCAATCGAGAGGGTCAGGAAATTTAATGCTTCGATTGATCCCGAGATTTGCGCGCTGGAAGAGAAGTTTGCGGCAAGCCTTGGCACTCGGGTTAAAATTGAAAAGAAAGAAAACGGCGGCAAACTGACCATCGAATTTTTTTCAAATGATGACTTGGAAGATATTTTGAAAATGATAAATCAAGGGACCCCGACGCCCGAAGGGATCGAGGGGCCAACCGAAAACGCCGGCCTTGACGATAGAACTCCTGAAGAAATAAAAAAAGCAGAAGATACTCCTATCGAAGAAGATCTGTATTCAATTAAAAATTTTCTATTTAAATTAAAACTCCTGATTTGTTTTTTAGCGAAACTGGTTTTGACATTGTCTAACCACTTGCGGTTGGGGTGGGCGTTTTTACTGGTAATAATCTCTACAATTTCACCTCCTTTTAAAATAGTACTGATAGAAGAAAATTTGCCGTTTATTTTTGCTCCGGACATTTTATCTCCGAGATCTGAGTGAATAGCGTAAGCGAAATCAATAGCTGATGAGCCAACAGGCAAATCAATCACGTCTCCTTTTGGGGTGAAAATAAATATTCTCTCGCTCAAAAAATCTTTTTTTATTTCGTTGACAGAGCCTGAAGCTATGGCTTCTATCCATGGTGCCAGCTGCTTTTTGTTTTTGTCTCCGGCTTTGTAGAGAGAGTGAGCGGCTACTCCGTATTCGGCTTCGTCGTGCATCTCCTCGTTTCTTATTTGTATTTCAACCAAATTTCCATCACCGGTAAATACGGTGGTGTGCATGCTTTGATAACCATTGAGTTTTGGGAAAGCTATATAATCTTTGATCCTGCCGGGCAAAGGTTTCCAAATGGCATGGATGATGCCAAGCGCTCTGTAGCAGTCCTCAGTTTTAGGAACTATAATCCTCATAGCTAAAAGATCATATATTTTATCAATGTCTTTTTCGTATTTCAGATATTTTTTGTAAAGACTGTACAAGCCCTTGACTCTGTAGTCAGAGTTGAAATCGGTAAAGCCGGCTCCGGCCAATTCTTTCATTACCGACTTTCTGAATTTTTCCAACTTTTCCAATTTTTCATTGTAGCTTTTTTTAAAGACTGAAGATATTTCATCGTAACCTTCTTTGTCAGCGTAAGGGAAGGAGAGATCTTCTAATTCACGGGCGAGTTTTCTTATACCAAGCCGGTTGGCGATGGGGGCATAGATTTCAATCGTTTCTTTGGCGATTCTTTTTTGTTTTTCGGGCGGAATGAAAGCTAGCGTTTTTATGTTATGCAACCTATCGCAGAGCTTGACGATGAGCACTCTCAAATCTTTGGATGTGGCTAAGAGTAGCTTGCGCAATGATTCATTGTAACGGTCGGCGCCGTGGTATTTGAGTGTGCCTAGTTTAGAAACTCCTTCTACTATAAACAGCACCTCCTTGCTGAATTCTTTTTCTATAGTTTTGGCTTCAGTCTTCGTGTCTTCTAATATGTCATGCAAGAAGCCGGCGGCAACAGTCGTCGCATCCATGCCCAGCTCGGCTATATTTTTGGCAGTTTCAAATAAGTGATTGAAATATGGTTCACCACTAAGTCTCGTCTGTTCATCGTGTGCCCTTTTGGCAAAATCATAGGCCTTTTTTACAAGTTCTTTGTCTTCAACACTTGTATCTGTCAAAAGAGATAATATCTTTTCAACGTCGTTTTCCATTTTTATTTTTTCTTTTGCCATCTGCCACGGCTGACTTTTTTGGGCTCGCGCAAGATTTCGAGAGCGCGGGGGAAAGTGATGGTGTAGACATCATCTGTTTTGAGCGAGCGAAAATCTTTTTGATGCACAATGTAAGGGCCGAAGCGGCCGATATTTGCTGAAATCATTTCGTGAGTTTCAGGATGTTTACCCAATTCTCTCGGCAAGCTCAAATATTTGACAGCTTCTTCAAGTGTCACTGATTTTGGATCTTTGTCTTTGGGTATGCTAGACCGGCTCGGTTTTTTATTTTTTTCATCTTTAACCCCGAGCTGTACATAAGGCCCAAACCTTCCATCCATCACAAATATCGGCAATCCTGTGGCGGGATCTGCACCGATCGTCTCAGCTTCTTTTATTTCACTGCCATCTATATTTCTCATACCTTTACAGTCAGGAAATTTTTCGCAACTCAGAAACTTTCCTCCTCTGCCGAGTTTTATTATCATATCTGATCCACAGATTGGACACTTAATTTTGGGATCAGCATCACCCAACGTAGTGAGCTTAGCGGTTTTTTCTTTTTCTTTAACATCTTTCAAAAAAGGTTTGTAAAATTCGCGCAGTGTCGGCTCATACTCCCTCTTGCCGTCGGCGATTTGGTCAAGCTCATCTTCCATTTCGGCAGTGAAAGTGTCGCTTATGTAATTCTCAAAATTATTTTCCAAAAATGTAGACACCACATCGCCGACATCTGTCGGCTTGAGAGTCCGGCCGTCTTTTTCTACATAACCTCGCTCTACGATAGTGCCGATGATGGAAGCATAAGTGGAGGGTCGGCCGATGCCTCTTTTCTCCAATTCTTTTATAAGCCCGGCTTCGCTGTATCTGTTTGGCGGCTCGGTTTGCTTTTTTTCATTATTTAAATTAAGTAAAGATAGAGGATCGTTTGCTTTAACTTTTGGCAACAAAACATCTTCACCTTTGGCTTGCGGATCTGCCAAAAGCCAACCGCTTTTTATAACGCGCGATCCGTTGGCGACGAAATCGGGAATCGTATCAACAGCTGCGATAATTTTAGTCCTCATTATCTCAGCATCCTTCATTTGAGAGGCGACGGCTCTCTGCCAAATGAGAGCATAAACCCTTTTTTGGTCATCGGTTGTGCCGCAATTTTCTTTATCGAAATGTGTTGGGCGAATAGCCTCGTGCGCTTCCTGCGCATTTTTAGATTTAGTTTTGTAAGTGCGGAATTGATGCATTTCTTCTCCGAACTTTTTTACCACTGCACCTTTGATTTGCCCCAAGGCCACAGACGCCATATTTAAGCTGTCGGTACGCATATAAGTAATATGTCCGGCTTCATAAAGTTTCTGGGCTGTCATCATTGTGCGTTTTGGTGAAAAGCCAAGCCGAGTGGAAGCCGCTTGTTGCAAAGTGGAAGTAGTAAATGGCGCATAAGGAGCCCTTTTGGCCGCCGTCTCTACCACGTCTTTGACAGACCATTTCCCGTTTTTTGCCACATTATAAATTTCATCTGCCTCTTTTTTTGTTTTTGGTTTTTCTTCGCACTCAACTATAATTTTTTCTTTTTTTTCTGTCTCAACATCTGCGCTTATTACAAAAAAAGTTTCCGGTTTAAAGGCTCTGATTTCTCTTTCTCTTTCCATTAATATTCTCAGAGCGGGGGATTGAACCCGGCCGGCCGAAAGCCCGTATCTAACTTTTTTCCAGATCAGTCCCAGACGAGATCATAACCCACCAAGTCGGTCCAAAACTCTCCTGGCCTCCTGAGCCTTTCTCAAATTTTGGTCAATGGCGCGAGGGTGTTTGAGCGCTTCTTCAATCGCTTCTTTGGTTATCTCATGATAAGTAACTCTTTGGGGTTTTATATCAGAATCTTTTTTTAAAATTTCGGCTAAGTGCCAGGCAATAGCTTCTCCTTCTCGATCGGGGTCAGTGGCAAGCAGTATTTCGTCAGCCTTCTTGGCTAACTGTCTTATTTCTGCCACCACTCTTTCTTTGCCTTTTGAAATTTCATAATGGGGAATAAAACCGCCTTCTATATCGATGGCCTTTTTGTTTGACTTGGGCAAATCGCGGACATGGCCAACACTGGCGACCACGGTATAATCGCTACCGACATACTTGCCGATAGTTTTGGCTTTGGCTGGTGATTCAACGATCAGTAATTTCATAATTGACTAAGCATAATGAAAAATAAAATAAAAAGCAAAAACCTCACCCCAAACGGATTTCACCGAGGGTTTCTTTGATAAGGCCTTTAAGTTCAAGGAGGGAAAGTAAAGTTTGGGTTTCGCCTATGGAAATTTGATGCTCCAAATTTGCCCGACGTAAAATTTCGTCGCGAGGAAGAGGCTCAATCAAAAGTTTTATAATAAACATCTCCTTTGGGGAGCAGTCAAAATATTTTTTCTCTTCATCTTCTTCACTTTCTTCGCCATTTTCTTTTTCCAAATGCAAAGCTTCCAAGATATCATAGCTATCGCGAATGGGTGTTGCGCCGAGACGAATGAGCATATGGGGCCCCTGACTTGTCGTATTGAATATACTTCCGGGAAGGGCAAGAACATCCCTGTTGTATTCAGTGGCAAGTCGCGCAGTAATTAAAGTGCCGGACTTTTTCTCAGCTTCTATTATAAGTGTGGCATGGCACATACCGGCCATAATTCTATTTCTTTGTGGGAAGCTCCATTGAGTCGCTTTAAATTCAGGATCAAATTCGTTCATGATCATGCCGCCTTTTTCTACAATTTCTTGCGCTAGACGAGTATGAGATTGGGGATGCAAAACTTCTAGAGAAATTCCCGAGCCTGGCACTGAAATAGTAGGTAGATTATTTTTTAAAGCGGCTCTATGAGCAACGGAATCAATTCCAAGAGCTAGGCCGGAGATAATTGTTATGGGATAACCGCGCAAGCCGTCTATGAAAGTTTCCACAGCTTCTTTGCCATAACTTGTATTTTTGCGAGCGCCGACTATGCAAAGAAGTTTTCTTGACCAATCAGCGATTTTGCCGGCATAAAACAGTTGTTTTGGCAACTGATTTATTTCTTCGAGCAAAGGCGGCCAATCTTTTCTTGCTAGTTTTTTTATTTCATATTTCATTTGTTTGTGGCACTCGCATTTATTGTAGCATTTGATATTATTTAAGCATGCTAGATATTAAGTTTATAAGAGAAAACGCTGAGCTGGTGGCCGAAGGAGCCAAAAAGAAACACATAGAATTTGATGTGCAAAAACTTATAGAAGTTGACGATAAGAGAAAAGCTATAAGTTTAAAACTTGATTTAAGAGAAGAGAGCAAGCAGAACGAAGCAAGCCAAAAAATTCCTCAGACGGTCAGACACCGGAAGAAAAAGAGCATTAATAAAAAAGATGCATGCCTTTTAAAGAAGAGATGCAAAAACTGGAAGAAGAGCTTAAGGGGGTGATGATTGAATGGCAAAAATTGATGGTATGCGGTGCCTAACATTCCGGATGTTTCGGTACCCGAAGGAAGTGAGGATAAAGATAACAAAGAGGTTAAAGTATGGGGAAGTATTCCAAAATTTGATTTTAAGCCCAAAAGCCATATTGAAATTATGCAAAATTTGGATATGGTTGATCTGGAAAGGGGGACAAAGGTTGCCGGGTTTAGGGGATATTTTTTGAAAAACGACGGAGTGCTTCTATCATTTGCCATTTGGCAGCATGCTCTCAGTCATTTTTTGAAAAAAGGTTTTACGCCTATGATAGTGCCATCGCTTGTCCGCCGAGAACCCTTTGTTGGTTCCGGATATTTGCCGCAAGGGGAAGAAGATTTATACAAAACTCAAGATGGAGAATATCTCTCCGGCACAGCGGAGGTGGCAACCATGGCTTTTCATATGGATGAAATTTTGGACAAAAAAAGTTTGCCTAAAAAGTTTTTATCATTTTCCCCGTGTTTTAGAAGAGAAGCGGGCGCATACAGTAAAGATGTTAAAGGTCTGATCAGGGTCCATGAATTTTATAAAGTGGAGCAAGTTATTTTGTGTGAGGCCAGCCACGAAGAATCAGTTAAATACCATGAATTTTTGCATCGCAACACAGAAGAATTCATCGAAACTCTCGGTATTCCTTATCACACAGTAATCAATTGTGCCGGTGATCTCGGTTTGGGCCAAGTTAAAAAATATGACATTGAATTATGGGTGCCTCTTGAAGAAAAGTATCGTGAGATAGGTTCAACATCATATTTTCATGATTTTCAAACACGCAGATTGGGAATCCGTTATAAAGACGATGATGGTAAAATGAAATATACTCACTCTCTCAATAGTACGGCCATTCCAACACCACGCATACTTGTGTCCTTAATTGAAAACTATCAACAGGCTGATGGCTCCATAATCATTCCGGAAGTTTTGAGGCCTTATATGGGTGGAAAAAGCAAAATAGAATAACACCCCCGGACTTCGTCTCGACCCCTCTTATGTTAAGAGGGGTAAAAAAGATAGAAAAATAAAAATTCTCCACTTAATATTTCATGAAAATCAGCGAATATACAAAAGAATATACTGCTGGTAAACCGATCACATTTTACAACGTAATCATGGAGGCAAATGAACTAATAGTAGAAATTGTAAATATAAGATGGGATGGTATGAAGGAAGAATTTGAAGATGTATTTCATTTCTTGCAGTTATGGTTATATTCGAAATTTGGAGTAGATGGGGAAATATGGAAAATTACAAAACATTCTGTAAAGAAATTTATGGACAGAAAACTGATTTGGAATAAGATTTATGTATTTGTTGGATTGTCAGAAAATATTTCAGGTTTTGTTGGAAACTACAAGAAGATAGAAAAAGTGGTAAACCATCTTCAAAAATTCGGGATAGACAGAACAAAAGCTGAGGAAGCTTATGGTAAAATTGTGGCAAATAAACAGTAAGATCCCCAATTTAATGAATTCAAAATTTCTTTACAATAATAAAGTCTTGAAAGATCGCAGGAAGGAATTAAGAAATAACTCAACTGAAACGGAAAAGATTCTTTGGGATAATTTGAAACACAGCAAGCTTGGAGGTTTGAAATTTGTGAGGCAATACAGTGCTGGGCCATATATTTTAGATTTTTATTGCCCGAAACTTAGATTGGCGATAGAATTAGATGGTAGACAGCATGGTGAGATAGAAGCCGTTTTGTATGATAAAGATAGAGAAGATTATTTAAATACTGTGCATATAGAAACTATTAGATTTTGGAACAAAGAAATAATAAATGATATAAAAGGATCGCTTAATAGAATTTTAATTCAAGCTATGAAAATGGCGAACCCCCTCTTAAGATAAGAGGGGGTAGGGGGTGATATGAAAACAAGTAGATACAAAAAAGCATCTTCTAGAATTTCTAAACGGCAGAAAACAAGAAAATATGCCGGCATGTTTTTGAAGATAGCATTGCCGGTTGTTGTCTTGGTCGGCTTCGTTTTTCTCCTGCGGGCTAATTTTTTGCAGATAAAAAATTTTGAAATTCAGGGAACCGAAACCATACCACAGGAAAATATAAAAAATACAGCCTTAAGCTTTGCTTCTGGCACCAATTTTTTGGTTATACCAAAATCAAATATATTCTTTTTAAGTGAGAGCGGATTGGCAAACGCTTTGCTCGCTTCCAACCCAAGAATAGAAAAAGTTGATGTTGGTAAAAACTTTTTCAGTCAAAGCGTTGAGTTGTCGGTAGTTGAGAGGAAAGGAGATTTTCTGTGGTGCTCTGCGGATGGTAGTTGTTATTTTATGACCAAAGAGGGATTGGTATTCGAGAAATTAGACAGTAATTCGCCCAACTTCGCTGAAGCTTCGCTGGGTAAAATTCACTTCACAGGAATTTTAGACGGAAATCCCATTATGAAAAGTTTTGCCACTCCGGCAGAAATCCAAAATTATTTGAAACTGGTTGATGTTTTTAAAAATGCCAAGATTACTGTTACTGAAATAAATATTGAGTTAATAGATAAGGCTACGGCCAAAACGGATGTGGGCGACATAATATTTAATCCTGAAGATTCCGACCTATCAGTTGCGGCCCAAAATGCCATTCTCCTTATAAACGACGTGAAGAGTAAAAATGCTTCCGCTCGTTTCAATTATGTTGATGTCCGCTTCGGCAACAAAATGTTTTATAAGCTGATATAATAAATACATGTCTGAAGCTTATGAGAGAGAACCGTTTTTTTTGGCTTATATAAAATGGCACTACGGAGAAGGGCTGAGGGAATTCTTCGGCGTAGTCGGAAATTTTTTGTGGTTTGTTACGAATTTTTTCTCATTCAAGCTTCTGCTCAAAACTTTATTTGCCCCTTGGAAAAGGATGGGCGAACATTATGAGGGCGGTCTTGATTTTGGCGCTCTTGCCTCAACACTTATAATCAACACTCTGATGAGAATAGTCGGCTTCTTGACCAAAGTTGTGGTTTTACTGGTTGGGCTCGTCTCTTATATTTTGGTTTTGATCTTTTCATTCTTTCTTTCCGTCATTTGGATTTTCGCGCCCGCAATCCTTTTGGGATGCATCGTTCTTTCAGCCACATTTTTTGTTGTATAAAGCTATGACTTTTAAAAAACTCAAAGAAACATCAAGACCGCATTATTACTGCCTTTTTCTGGATAAGTTTTTTCCGAGAAAACTGCGCAGCTCTTTAAGGGGTGCCTCGGCCCTTTTTGCTCTTATCTCTTTTGCTCTTTCTTTTAATGTCCTGCCGCTTTATTTCGGAGGTGCCGATGGTTTCTTTTTCCTTTTCATTTTTATTTATATGGCTCTTTCTTTCCTTGAATTTTTCTACCGCTCAATGGCCAATGAAGGCCTGCGGGTCAGAATAAACGAAAGCCTCCTTAGTAAAAACAAAAATATAGATTATGCTCTTTCAAGCATATTATTTGTTACAGACGAAATTAATATCACTTCAGCCTTGTTTGAATCAAAAGTCGGTGCAGAAGTTCTCGTGAGGTCTGGTATATTGCCTGAAAATTTCAAAAATTTTATATATTCGGAGAAGTCGCCCATTATGTCTTCATCTTTAAATCTTGACAGCGATTTCGTCGATCTTTCTTTTTACCTGAGTGCTCTCTATGATGCCGATAAATCTTTAGAATCCTTCCTTTCTCAAAATTCTGTGAATAAAGAAGAGTTTGTCGGCGCGGCCGCTTGGGTTATGAATATGGAGGAACAGAAGCTTCGCAAAGAGAGATTTTGGAGCCGGGAAAATTTGGGGGCGATACCATCTATCGGCACCAGCTGGTCTTATGGAGTGTCTACCGATCTCGGCAAATTTGGAGTCTCATTCGAAAAGCTGACCAACATATCTTCTCTTGATGTTGAAAATGGTTATCGAAGCAAAGAGGTGGCAGCTCTGGAAGGAATTCTTGAAAGGAGAGAAGAAGCCAACGCTATAATAATTGATGATGACGAAGCGATAGCCAAAGACATCATCGGCCGGTTTTTAAAAAGAATTGACTTGGGTATTTCCCCTCCATCCCTTGAACATAAAAATGTCATTGAACTCGATTGGAATGCTCTGGCCGCTTTCTATAAAAACAAAGGCGAGCTTGAGAGTGAACTTCTGAAAATATTGAACCAATCGGTTTCTGCCGGCAATGTCATTCTATATATGAGAGATTTGTCGGGATTTATATCGAGTGTCAAATCTTTGGGTGTAAACTTGCCGTCACTTTTGTCTCCTTATCTTGCTTCCAGGAATTTGCAAGTCATAGCTTCGGCCACTAACACGGATTTTCATTTCTTTATTGAGCAAAGCCCGACTCTTCTGGAAAGGTTTGAAAGGATCATTCCTGACCCAGCAGGGGCTAATGCCTCAATGGGCGTCCTTTTGGAGCAGGCACCTTCTTTGGAAAGCCAATACGGCTTTTATTTTTCTTTCCCAAGTATTTTGGCGATTGCAAATAGTGCTGATCGTTTCGTCACTTATGGCGAGATGCCGGGCAAAGCGCTTGATATGATGACGGAGATCGCTCCTTGGGCGGCGGAGAGGAAAATATTTATTCTGAAGGAAAATGACGTTTCAATCTTTGTTTCGGAAAAGACAGGCATTACTACCGGAGCCATCAAAGAAAAAGAAGCGGAAAAAATCGAACATCTGGAAGAATTGTTGCACCAAAGAGTGGTCGGCCAAGATGAAGCGGTCAGTGGCATTGCCAATGCCATAAGGAGGGCTCGCTCGGGCATAGACAATCCAAAGCGGCCGCTTTCTTCTTTCCTTTTCATTGGTCCAACCGGAGTGGGCAAAACAGAAGTGTCAAAAGCTTTAGCTGAAAGTTTTTTTGGCGACGAAAAGAAGATGATCCGATTTGATATGACCGAATACAACGGACCGGATGCTCTCTCGCGTCTTATTGGAGATTTTGCTATGAGCAGAAGCGGCCTTTTGGCCAGTAAGATAAGAGATAATCCATATAGCGTTCTTCTTTTGGATGAATTTGAAAAAGCGGCGCCGGATGTTTTGGATTTGTTCTTGCAAATATTGGACGAAGGCATTTTTACCGATGCTCTCGGCAGGCAAGTGGGGTGCCGCAATCTTATCATTATCGCTACCTCGAACGCCGGCAGTTCGCTTATTTGGGAGATAATTAAATCAGGCAAAGATTTGGTTCAATCAAAAGACTTGATTATCAATTCAATTATAAAAGATAAAATATTCAGGCCGGAACTTTTGAACCGTTTTGACGGCGTTATACTTTTTCATCCTCTGCAAAATAAGGAACTTGAGGATATCGCTAAACTTGAACTTGAAAAATTGGCGGGGAGGCTCAAAGGGCAAAATATTGATCTGATTATTAACGACGAAGTGATAAATTTCTTGGTAGAAAAGGGGAGCGACCCCCAATTTGGCGGCCGCTCTATCAATCGTGCTATTCAAAATGACATAGAAAATATAATTGCTCGCAAAATTGTCAGCGGGCAAGCCAAGCCGGGAAGCAAAATTGAAATAAAAAGAGAAGAACTTGTGTGATAGAATGGCAGGATGAATTTTTGGCAAAAAATGAAGAAACCCATTTTGTGTTTGGCGCCCATGGCCGATGTCACTGACGTGGCTTTTAGATTTATTATTGCTAAGTATTCGAAAGAATTGCAGAAGGTGCCCTTCTGCAATTATGTAACTTACACAGAATTTGTTTCGGCTGATGGGCTGGTGAGAGCGCCGGAGGCAGGTCGCAAGAAACTTTTGAAAGATTTGGAATATTCTGAAATTGAAAGACCTATTGTAGCTCAGTTTTTTACAAGCAAACCTGAAATGATGGAAAAGGCGGCGGCCTTGGCGGTTGAGCTTGGTTTTGACGGCATTGATATAAATATGGGCTGCCCAGATAAAAGTATTGAAAAGCAAAATGCCGGCGCGGCCTTAATGAAGAACTCTGAATTGGCTAGAGAAATAATTTTGGCGGCAAAACAGGGCGCCGGTAAATTACCGGTGTCGGTCAAGACTAGGGTTGGCTATAACAAAGATGAATTAGAAACATGGTTGCCAGAATTACTTGCTGAAAATCCGGCGGCGATAATTATTCATGCCCGCACTCGCAAAGAGATGTCTAAAGTGCCGGCTCAGTGGGCGCGCATAGCGCGGGCAGTTGAAATTCGTAATGATATACAGAATTCAGAAAAATCAGAAAACATTGTTCCTGCGTCGGGTCTAAGGATAAGGCTCTTGAAACAATATTTTCTGATTTTTCTTTTCGAACTTTAATAATAGGAAACGGTGATGTTGAAAATGTTGAAGATGCGATTAAAAAATGCGAAGAGAGCGGAGCCGATGGGGCAATGCTTGGTAGAGCAGTTTTTGGCAACCCGTGGTTATTTGCGGATTATCAGCCTACACTCGAAGAAAGGATTAAAGTTCTGTTGGAACATACCAAAACTTTTGAAGAAAAATTCAGCGGAGTAAAAAGTTTTGCTATTATGAAAAAGCATTTCAAAGAGTATTTGAAAGATTCTAACCTGAGAGACTTGAGATTTAAGCTCATGAAAGCCGAAAATTCTAAAGAAGTTGAGGAAATAATTTCAAATTTTGGGTTTCCAACTGAGTAGCTTTCTTGTTTTTCTGTCTACAATGATGCCTATGAGTATCCAAATCAGCCCTACTATATATCCGGCTAAAACATCTGATAAATAATGCACTCCCAAATATAATCTACTCACTCCTACCATAATAATTAAAATAGATAGAAAAATAATAAAAGGATTTTTCAAATGATGTTTGTCTGCACGCCAAATGGCATAAATCAGAAATCCGTATAATGCCATTGCTGCCGTGGCGTGGCCGCTTGGGAAAGATGGATCGGTTTCGAGATAAAGCATATCTGCAAAAGGCGGCCTGCCGCGGTTCACGATGATTTTAAGTATGGCAGTTGTCACCGCGGCTCCTCCGACGGAAATAATAAGGGGAAGTATTTTTATATAGTGCTTATGGATGTAAAAAGAAATTGCTGAAAGAAAAGTCAGACCGGAGACTATAAGATAACTACCTGAATATGTGATAACGAGCATTACAAAAGTAAGCCATTCAAATCTGTTATTTACAAAAAAATTTAAAACAGCTTGATCAATGTTCATAAAAATTATTATATCACTTTTCCTAACCTCTCCCTATCCCCCTCCTTATATTAAGGGGGGTAACTATAACCTGAATTAATTGTTGAGTGTTAAATGTGAGATACCCCTCCCTTAAAGTAAGGGAGGGGAAAGGGGTGGGTTAGTAATATGCTAATATAATAAAATTATGGAAGGCATTATGCGCTGCAGCAGGTATTCATTTGGACCCAACCGCCTTCATTATTGCGGACCGGATGCCAATAGGGAACTGCGGGAACTCATAGAAAAAGACGGAGATAATTTTGGCCTCTCACATATTCTCAAACAATTTAAAACTCTTTTTCCTTACCTGCGTTATATTGCTCACATAAATAATATAAAAGATCCTTTTAACAGTAGGGTAGTCGAGGCTTATTGGCTCGGCAATGATCTTTTGGAAAAAGTGGAACAAAGGACTCTTTTTGATTTTTTGATTGATGATTTGAAAGTTAAAGATAAACTTAGAAGCAAAGAATTCAATTGGCTGGAGGAAAAAATAAAAAATGGAGCAGTGCCTCACCATTCATTTCATGTTTTAAATATCTGGCAGCAAGCCGGTCATAACGATTTGCTCGACGATCTAGTGAGGATGGATGAATGCCGGATTTCTTCAGGCATGGTGACTGAAGTGAAAGGACCTGAAATTAATGTATCAACAGAACCACTGGTTTATACGAATGGTAAATTTGCTTTGGGTGCTCGCCATTTCAAAAACTTTGATTCGCCAATTAGAATCTGAGTACGATATCGAGCAAATCAAACCCGGGCAAATCGTATCCATCCACTGGAGCGTGCCGTGTGAAGTCATCACTCTCGCTCAAGCCTCGACTCTCCGCAAATATACTCTCCAAAACATCGCCTTCGCCAATCTCACTGTTTAAAACTACAATCCACAAAATCGCTTGGCAGATGTTTTTGTGAGTATATACTTTATATGTAACTAAGAAAGAGACCCTTATGCAGATACGTCTGCATTGGGGGCTCTTTCATTTTATCTGGAGAAATAATACAATTTATTGCTTAATGAATGAAGCTGAAATTATTTTATTAAACCGTCATTATCGCCGTGTTCGTTTTTATGTAAAACTTGAAAAGCTTGGATATCATCTGGTACTTAAACCAGTCAAAACCTTTGACGACCCTGAGGGCAACCCAGTGCGTAAGGCAAATTGCGATGTTGATATGACACTTATGCTAGCCACAAAGAAAAATGATTTTGACCGAGCTATCATTCTTTCGGGGGATGGTGATTTTCTGCCAGTTCTCAAATATTTGAAAGAGAGTGGAAAAGAGGTTTTGGTTTTGGCCAGAGGTCCGAGAACCGCGAAGGAAATAAAACAATTTGCTGGGAATAAGTTTATGGACTTTGAATACTTACGGGAAAGGTTGAAACGAACTGACATAAGCGGACAGGAGATATAAAAGCGAACGGCACCCATATAGGATGCCGTTCAGGTCTGATATGGAAAGTATATCAAACTGAAAATGAAAGTCAAATGAAGTATTGTGTATAAATGATGGTTTTCTTAACAAAATCATTTTCCACAGCAAAAACACGGCTAGAATAAGGGCTAAAATGACAATCCACAAAAAGACCCAAAATTGCTTTCAATAAAAAATGACCGCAGAGAAACAAATCTCAGCGGCCGACTCTCCTTAGTGACAAGAGGAAAGCGAGAGTGAAGAACGCACCCATCAGTCCATACAATGGATAATGTGGTACGTCTCCGTCAATAAAAGCGTTTGATTTTAGCGTAGCCATCACGGCCATTATTGCTAAGACCAGAGACAAGACGGTTATCCTGGTTTTCATATGTCTTAACCTCTAATTTAGATAATAACCAAAATTATGGCTGTTGTACAGAATAAAATTCTTCTGCATTTATTGTCAAAAATTTTATATGTTTTCCAATATTACTTTTTCGTAATTTTTATTTATTCTATGATCTCCTTTGGGCACGATAATCATTTTTACATTTTTTTTGCATAATGGTTTGAATATTTTTTGCAAAAATTTTTCTTTTTCACCGATTATAAAAATTACTTGTTTAGCTTTGCATTTACCTAATGATTCAAATGGTGTCGGTGAACAAAGAATAAGTTTTTTTAGTTTTCTTTTCAGAGATATTTCAAGAGAAAAAACAGCTCCGAGAGAAAAACTAACAACCGTATCGCAGTTTTTTGATGATGTCGCTTTTCCCGTATTCCAATCAATATCAGCCACAATTAAATGCTTGGATAATGATTTATAATTTTCTTTTGTTTCTCCTAATCCTGGATAAAATATTGTTTTCATAAATAAAAATAAATAGTGATGGGGAGCTCCGAGAACTCCCCATTGGACTAGACATCGAACTCGCCCGCTTTGACGCCGCTGACGAACGCTTTCCACTCGGCTCGAGTGAAGAACGCCGTGGTTTTAGTCGGATCGTTGCTGTTGCGGACAGCTACGCCATTTGTCTTCACTGCCACAGCAACGCAGGTTTTGGGATTGTTTTTGGACCAAGACGAAACCCTGAAGTCCTGGTCTCGTACTTCAAACATATTTTTCCACCTTTCCTCAAGGAATGTCTAGCTAGAAACACTCCTATCCAAAGTACAAGTTGCCTTGTCTGATTTAAATATACGCCTTGGATTATTGTTGTCAATTTTTAAAATCAAAAGGTGAACAAGACGAACAATTTTATTTTCAACAGCAAAAATACGGCTAAGATAATGGATAAAATGGTAATCCACAGGAAAACATCAAAAATCGCTTGACAGAATTTTTAGTGCATATATACTATAGGAGTACTATTACGAAAAAGGAACCAAACGGTGTTAGTGCCTAAGGTCCCTTTTTCTTTTTATGCAGATATTCTATTTTTGATTTTATATCAACGGTGTCTAAATAATCAAAAAATCTTACGGTTAGGTGTTTATACAAAGAAGAGGCTGATTTTTTATCGGGGAAAAGTATTTTAATAAATAAATTTTTACCCATCAAATAATCAACCAGTTTTCTATAATCTCCATCACCAGACACCAAAACAATTTTATCAAAATCTTTGTTATCAACAATATTTTTCATCACTTCAAAAACAATATCCGTATCAACATTTCCTTTTTTCTCCGTTATCAAATTTAAACTATGATATTTAAATATAATAACAAAACCAGCTTGTTGCAGGTTTTTGTATAAATCGTTTTGTGTTTCGGATGTAAACCCTAGAAAATAATATGCTTCTCTGACTTTATACTTATCTTTCAAATAAATCCTAAATTTTTTAAAATCCACTTTCCAATTATTTTGAGTTGTTCCAAAGGTAGGTTTTGCCCGTCTATAAAGGCGAGATTATTTTCTTTTTTCATGATTTAAAGTATATCAAATTGTTGACAAAAATATTTTAAGTAATACCATTAAATACAGACAGAGTTTGTAAAATCTGTACTTTGGATAGGAGAGCCACTCAGAGCTTTCCTTGAGGAAAGGTGGAAAAGTATGTATATACCATCAGGCGAAATTCGGGAACCCGATGTTCTCTGTACCGTCTATCGCGCCGGGGACGACGACTCGGTTTCTTCCGATGACTATGGTGAAGACAGCGATGCCGACAGCGGCGAACAGGATTGCTAACAGCACACCCAAGACCCCTCGCATTTAGAGGGGTCTTAATTTGTCTCTAAAAAATTTTAGTATATTTTCGTAAGGTTCAGAAAGCTTGTAAGCCTTTTTGTAATCTTCGCTGTATTTTATATCAGCAACTATTTTAAGCATATCAGGTTCATCTTCAAAAACTTTACGAAGTACGGCGAATACCAATATATGAGAGTTAACCGTATCGCTATCTCCTTTTACAAGTAAAAAATCGTTATTTATTTTAAATAAATCTTTATTGGAAGCTAAAAGTCTGTGAGTAAGTTCGTGGGTGAGAAGTGACTATAAAATTTTTAGGACCTTTGTGAGAACTAATTATTAATGGATTAGACATATCGCGATTAACTCCAGCAACTGCATAAACATTAATATCTTCCTTAAAGGACAAGTCCAGAGCAGAACAAATTCCATTTAGAACTTTCTCTTCATATTTAGCCCATATATCTTTATAAGCCTGTATCCTTTTCTCCATTTTTTCTTTATCTGGAGGAACCCACCTTTCCATCCAGAACTTTTTACGTCAGGACTATTTTTTACATAAAAGTTAAAAAATGGTTCTAAAAGTTTGCCGTGTTGTATTATAATCTTTACCATCTTTATATTATAACAGAAATTTTTATATTTTAAAAATAGGGAACACGTTTTGAATAAAAAACAGAACAAAATTATTTTGATAGTCTAAAATACGGCTAAGATAATGGATAAAATGGCAATCCACAAAAAGGGTTCAAAATGTTTTAGGCACACACATATGGCGGATTGATTAACTGATAATTTCTTAGGAATTCGTTGGGCGTTTTGCCGTTTAATCCGCAATGTTCTAGATCATTGTAATACATCATTCCACACTTTCATTTAATTTGCAAATCTGTTGAAGTTTTTGAATTTGTATTTTTCGTAGAATTTTTCTTGATCTTCCCTATGACTTCTCTCCACAGTTCCGTTTTGAGCCGGTTTTCCCGGATCAATCAGATAATGGAGAATATTGTGTTTGGCAGAAAATTCATCAAGGGAATGGAGGTTTCTTGAAGAAAGATCGGATCGTCTGTATGACCGAAATATTAGTTTGTGAAAATCTGACCATTGTCTGTTTTAATGGCTTGGATTTTGTATTTGAATATTCTCCATCACATTTTCAGAAAAACAACCGAATGAAAATTTGATTTCTTCGTCGAATATACTGCCAGATGTCTCCAGCGAGAAGCGGTATCAATAGCGGTATATTGGTAATATCTTTTGTTTTCAACACGTCCTGGAACGTATTTAACATCAATTTCGACTAATTCTCCCGGCTTGTCTCTAGTGCTTTGATGTATTTGTATGAAATCTTTCTTGACTCGGTATTTGTGTACCAAATTTTCTTTTTCAAAATCTTGCCGATAGTTCGTAGGTGAATTTAAAGTTCCTTCTTTTTTTAATTGCCAGTGTATTTTGAGAGCACACTTTTTGGTTTTCTTTCTGATCAAATGACTCTTTCCTTGATCCATATCGGAGTCTCTCTGGTCTGAGTCTTGGGTTCAGTTGATTTGGGTTCCAAGTGACCAATCTCCATGCTTCTTGCACTTAGCCAGCCATCTCTCGAGACTGCGTTTGCTGTGTGGACAGACCTTTACCACATCCACTAATCTTAACTGTCTGTATGCGATGGGGAGCACCCATCTCAATCTCTCTTCTTTGATTGTTTTTGCCATATGTATTGCCATTGCCCCATTCTAGGGGAAAACCGCCAAAAGAGTGTACACATTACCTAAAACACTTGACAGTATTTGTGGGTTTGATATATTTGTGGACGGAGAGAAATAAACGGATCTTTGAATTTTGAATTTTTGGTTTCAAGGAGCAGTTATGACCACGACGACTCGAATTTTCGTGTTGTGCATGGTGGCCGTTGTGGTCACCGTGAGTGCGGTCGCGCAAGCACCGCAAAACTTCAATCGGCCGACGGCCGACGAACTCTTCAACCGCGCCGGCCTCACGGGTCCGCGCCACATCGCGTCTGCCATAGCGTCTGTCATGGCCGAAGTTAATGTCGCTGGGCAACCGCAGTTGGTGGAGCCCATTGCTGTTCTTCGCTCGCCGGGTAACATCGTGTCGACGTCAACGGCACCGATTAACATTGACGTGAAGAAGGACTATGGGAGGTCAGTGTGGGTAGCTGGGGAGGTATACCGCAACGGCCAAAAGATCGGCGAAGCGGCATACGCGAACAAGAAGTACGCGCAGACCGCTTTCGGGCCCGGGTATTACACTTCCCTTACCGGCGGCGGCATCATTCCCTTTGACGATGTGTCTACCGGCAACGCTGGGGACTGCACCATCGTGATCGTCCAGCTTTTTGACAGCGAGAACGGCGGCGCGCCCATTGGGCCGCCTATGACTACCACGTTCTGGAATCGCGTCAAGCCCGTGTCTGCTGTTGCCCCGATGGTCGTGAACTCCGCCAGCATTTTGGCGGACGGCGCTTCCATGCAGGTGAACGGCAACGGTTTTCCGACCGGCGGTCAGGCGATCATCGTCGAAACCGGGGATCCGGAGTGGGACAGCGGTTTTGTCGCCACCACCTCGGCCGACGGCAAGACCCTGCGTTTCGCAATCCCGACCGGCAAAACCGGCAACTTCCTCTATCCGAGGATGTGGGCGGCCCAGTCCAATTGGACTGTAGTCGTGACCACCCTGGACGGCACGAGTGTAACCGCCCCCAACCTGCTCCAGGTTCAGGGCAACAGTCGCGACCTGACAGTCGCCCAAGTTCCATAACTTTCTCGCGCCAAACGGCGCTCGCTAACCAAAACCTCGATAGTATGGATTGTCTACGGACAGTTCATACCGTCGAGGTTTTTTCTTTATCCACTTTTTTTGTTGACCTCCAACCCGAACACTTATATAATATTTGTATATTTAATTTTATAAAATAATTTATGGAAAATATTGAAAATAATCCATATCCTACTTCTTCCACTTCTCCTCGCAAAACAAACAAACGACTAATTATTCTTGTTTGCATTTTGATAATTGCGGCTGCGGGCTGGGCTTATTATGCCTATAAAATCAAAAGTAAAAATAATGCAAGCCAACATCTGCCTCAAACTTTCTCGTTTACTGCCGAAACCAAACTTGCTTCTTCCCAGCTTCCCTCCGGATTTCCCAAAGATTTTCCGGCAAATAACGAAGTGGCATACGTTCTTTATAACTACAATGGCGAAACTAACGACAAGCTTGCGGGCGTGAGGGAATTTACCACCACAAGGTCGGTGCAGGAAGCTTACCAATTTTACCATAGTTATTTTTCACAATTGGGATGGACAATGGACCCCTCCCAGCAACTGTCCACTAACCACATAGATACCTATGCGACGAATGGTTCATTTTACGCTTCCATCAAAATCGACTCTTATCCCCAAGCTTCCAAACATGTGAAGGCACTGGTATTAATAGTCATTACTTCCGATTAAAAGTAACTTATTTTTGCCATGAAAAAATTTCAGTGGTTTCGCATAGCTGTTGGTTTTAGCCTATTTTTTAGCCTATTTTTATTTTTTGGCGCCAAGAGCCTGCATGCTGACAGCATTTGCAGCAACCCCACTTGCAATACTGATTATTATTGCGACAACGGTACTTGCGTATGCAGCAGTCAATCGTTGTGCGGCAACAATTGCGATAACGGCAACGGCGTTTTATGCTCCGACGGCACTTGCGTTTCTGATGTTGCGGATTGTGGAGCCGGTCATGGGTGTCCGCAAGAAGCGCCGTGCTATGATAGCGGTAGCGGTACTTGTTGCGCTGCTGATCCCAACGGTTCCATTGGCTGTAGTCTAGGGTGCGGAGGAAGCACTGGAGGCGGTACGTGCACCGGCGATTCGGATTGCACCGGCGGCGCGCGTTGCGTAAACGGGGGTTGTACCACTGCTTGTACTGTGACGTGCAACAACAATTCGGATTGCGGGACGGATGAGTGGTGTGATGATCCGGGCGCTTGCGGAGCCTATTGCGTGTCTAATTTTGAACACAGCGTATGTGAAGGCTCTTCCTGTAGGACATATTCAGGCCCCGGTGACATGGACTGCGGTTCCGATGCCGATTGCGCTCCCAGTCCAACTTGCGTCAACGACGGCACTTGCCACAGCGGGGAAACCTGCAATCTTTGCCCCGTTGATTGCGGCGCCTGCATTGTTAACGGAGCCTGCCAAAATCCTCCCAACGGCAACATCTATGTTACGGCTCCGACCGGGACTTTATGCAGTAGCGGCATCGCTAGCCCTTCCACCCTTAGCGGCAGCGGCCCCTGGTCTTGGCAATGTACCAGCCCTAACGGTGGCACCACTGCTTCCTGTTCCGCCTCCGTTCCCAATCAGCCCACGCCCACATTACCGCTACCCCGGACTTCCTGCCAAGCACAGGAGGCGCCACCCAAGTTTACGCGGCTTCTACCAATGCCAATAATTGTTATGTGACTTCCAGCCCCACTGTGGACGCGGGGTTCTGGACAACGCTTGGGCCATACACATACAATCCTTACATAAACATCTCCGATGTAACCCAAACTACCGTTTTTACCGAAACCTGCACCTATAACAGCCCGGCTTATCCCTACTACATTCTTGGCCCCGTGACCAGTTCCGTGACGGTCAGTGTCGGTACAATCATTGGAACTTTAACCCCCTGCGAAACCGATATGTGTGCCATGACTTATTATGGCGACGGGACAAATCCGGCCAACGCCACCTATCTTTACTATCCGTCCCATGATCAAATGATTTCCAGTTATTGTATTCCAGTATACGACAATTGCAGCAGCCCGGCTTACAACATCAACGGCACGAATTATTGGATTAGGGAAGGCGGCAAAGACACCACGACTTGTTTAAACCTGCAAACGCCGGTTCCGGCTTGCGTGGTTCCTCCTCCGACCGGTCTTACCGGCACTTGTCCTTCTCCGAACACCACGGCCAACTTGAGTTGGACTGCTCCTTCGGGCTACAATACTTTTTATGTTCGCTTAAATTCCACTGAAATGGCGGTTATACATGGCCGATTCCGAGCGGAATATCCACGTCAGTCACTGGTACCACATGGAATCCTCCAACCACCGCGGGTCAAACTTACTCTTGGTGGGTGAGTACCGCCGGCCCAAGTGGAACTTACAGCAGCGATGCTGTTGGAAGTATCAGTTGTATCACTATCCCCACCACTCCCACCGGCCTCTCGGTCACTCCCAGCACCTGCGGCAACAACTGGCTCAACATTTCTTGGAACGCTTCTGCCGGAGCCACTTCATATCAGGTCTATCGCGATGGAGGACCTTTTCCTGTCTACAACGGATCAAGTCTGGCTTTCTCTGACACCGGACTTGCTTTAGGATCAAATCATTCATATACAGTTAAAGCTACAAACGCGCAAGGTTCTTCATCTTTAAGTGCTTCGGTGTCTAATACAGTAGCGTCTGCCTGTGCGGTTGCCACTGCCAATATAAGTGCTGATTCAAATAGTATTCCATACAATACCTCTACCACTTTGCATTGGTCATACTCCAATGCCACTTCCTGCACCATTACTCCACCGGCTACTATCGGAGGTTATCCAAGCGGTTCGGGCAGTGTTTCCACCGGCAATTTAACAGTTAGCAGAACGTACACCATTTCTTGCAACCCCGGGAATACAAATTCCAGCGCTACAATTAATGTTACAGGCGGGTCAAATGATTTATGTATTACAAAGTCAGGGCAAGGGACGGTTACTCTTAATCCTGTGGGAACACCGGATTCAACTTGTTGGAGTTATGGTTCAGGCGCTACAGTTCAACTTACTGAAAATCCTGGATCAGGCAGGGTATTTACCGGGTGGGGAGGTGACTGTGCTTCCTTTGCTAAAAGTGTAAGCTGTAATTTAATAATGAATACCTCCAAAAGTGTTATTGCCAACTTCATGGTAATAGATCCTAATTACAAGGAGTTTTAAACTTCGTGAATGTTTTTGTATTTGGAAATATAAATTTAGACAATGATTCGCTGCCATTGCGAATTTTGCCGCGGCTGCAGGAGAAGTTTCCCGATATTGAGTTTGAAATTAGGGATCCAAACGAAGAGTGGGAGGTACCGGAAGAGTTTGTCATTATTGACACCGTTATTGGTATAAAAGGAGTAAGGGTTTTTAAAACTTTGGATAAATTTTTGTCTGCGCCTCGGGTCTCAATGCACGACTTTGATTTTTTAACTAATCTGCAATATCTATCCAAGCTCGGCAAAATTAAAAAAATAAAAATCATCGGCGTGCCGCCGGATATGAAAGAATCAGAAGCTATAAAAAAAGTGAGCGCTATCTTGCGATAGCGCCCTGCTCGACTTTTTCTATGGGGATTAGTTTGTGCAGATAAACTCTGTCCCCTTTTTTGAGATCCAAATTGTAAATGTTTGGTTTGTAAAGTCTTGTGCCTTCACAATCCATTAAGACACTCAGAGTTATTTTGTTGGCAGAAACTACAAAGGCAACTTTCGTCGCACAATCGCCACCGGAGCCCTGGTGTTGATGCCAATATTCAGCGACAGTCGGAAAATTAAGCGATTCCCGAAAAGCTTTCGGAAAACAACGTTCCAGAAGCTCTGGGGCCGGCTTCATTTTATTTTCTACCAGCCATTTCAAGTTCCCGAAATCTTCCTGGCTTATTTTACCAGCTCGTAACTTGTTTTCGGCACAAACCCAGGCATAACGCATAAAAAGCAAACCATTGCTCATGACGAACTCCTTTCTATTTCCACTTTACCTTAAGAAAATGCGAAGCGCAAGACATACAGGGGTCGTAAGCACGGATTAATTTTTCCATTTCAAAAGTAGATTTTATTTTTGTCCTCAACATATTCTGGTTTTTCTATCAAACTCTGAACCAAAACACCAATATCTCTTTCTATATTTATTTGATTTTGACCGGTCGGCACCACCACTTCGCCTTCTTTGATTTTACCATTGCTTCCCAAAACAATTTTGTGATAAAGAGTGCCGCGCGGCGCTTCCACTACGCCTATTCCAACCGCATTTTTCTTGGCCTCGCCTTTTATAATATCTTCGTGTACAAATTTATTATTTGAAAGAATATCAATCGATTCATCTACGCTGTGCAATATTTCAATGGCTTGAGCTAAGTTGTTGTAATAAATGTCTGTTGACGGAAAAAGTTTGAGAGATTCGGCGGCTGATTCCTTTGTTTTGGCATGCAATTTGTCTTTTGTAAATTGAGTACGAGCCAAAGCTGCCCACCATATATCCTTCACCTTCGTATGTATAGCCCATAGCTTCGGAATAAGGTATGACGGTGTTTTCCAAATGAAAGCGGAAATCTTTTTCTTCTATTTTTTTCCCATCACTTGCTTCAATAATACCTTGTATATATCCAAAAGAATTTTCCGGCACTAGGGCGATATATTTGGTCTTGCGGTCAAAATGGTTGGGTGCGTTTTTAAAAATTTCTATAAGTCTCAAGACTGCCGGCCTTATATTTTGCAATTTACTAATCGCTTCATTTACACCGGTCTTGATCGGGGAAATGCAAAAAGCCGCCTATGACAGGGTTGGTGGCATGAACGCTTCCGCCCGGCAATAAGGGTTGCCAGGAAGTTGCCGGCAGACTTGGTGTCAAAGCCGTCATGAAGGAGCTGGTGCTCTACCGGATTATTTTCGTCGAAATCAAGAAAAGCATCTTTGCCAAAAATATCTGGCATGGAAAATAAATATAAGTGCAGAGCATGATCACGAATCATAAGCCCGTGCATAACCAGAGTTCGCAGGAGCATTGTTTGCGGAGAAGGAGTGATATTAAGCGCATTTTCACAAGCTTCTATACTGCACATGATGTGGGCGTTGGAGCAGGTGCCGCAAATGCGCGCCAGGTGGGCGGGGAATGGCGGCGATATCTTTGCCTTTCATGGCCTCAGTAAAAAATCTTTTGTATTCAGTGATGGCAAATTTAACGTCAGTCACTTTGCCGTCAACCACTTTCAAATTGAGGGTGGCGTTGCCCTCGATTTTGGTTATATGTTCAAGCGATAAATCAAATGTGTGCATGTTGTGGTCGTAATTCTGCTACTAATGCGTTAACTTTTTCCAAAAAAACCTCTGGGCTCATGGGACAGCCGGGTATTTCAACATCAACTTTGATCACGTCTGAAACTTTTTTGACTTCGGCAGACAAGCCGAATTTGGTAACCAAAAAATCAATATTTTCTTTTTGTTCTGGTGTAAAATTATTTCTCTGGCTGGCCGGAAGCCCAGAAACGGCGCAAGCGCCGACGGCCACAACTTTTTTTGAAATATTCCTGATTTCTTTTATTTTATCTTCCTGCTCTTGCGAAGCGACAGCTCCCTCGATAAAAGCAATATCAAACTCATCAAAAGTATTTTTTGACTGAAAAATACGCACATGGCGGAAATCAAAAATCTTTTTCCACTCCTGCCAATGGTCGTTGAGCACCTCTGTCATCACAATAGTATTATCCTCGCAGCAACTAAACGAAAACCATCCGATTTTGATTTTATCATTTTCCATCATTTTTATTATATCACGTCAAAAATTAATCAAGAGTGTCAAAGGTTCCCTTTGACACTATCCTTTTATATAATTTTGTGTTTTCATTTATGAAATTTTTGGTGCCCCCAAATATTTCGGTTAGAAATTGTTTGTGAACTATATGGTTTTTTCTATCAAAAATAAAATCATTATAACTGCTCCATTTGTATTCTTGCGGTTCATTCACAACTTTATCTTTTACTGGGTTCATATGAATATAGGAAGAGATGAGCATCAATTGCGGATCAGTTTTTATTGGTACAGCTTTGAAAGCATCTTGAAAAACATGCCCAACTCTTTTGTGTTTTAGGTTTATGTATTTGGAGAAACTGGTAAATACTTTTAATACAAGTTTTGAAATTGATTCCTCCCCACATTGTTCTATTAAAAGATGTATGTGATTTGGCATTAAACAGAAAGCATGTAATTTAAAACTTTTTGATTCTAAACTTTCTATTCTTATCCTTGATTTGGGGGATTTGGTTATTTCACTTTTATTTAAATCTCCTTTTTCAATCCCAAGACCCAACCCTAATCTGAAAAGGAAAGCTCGATAGTCCTGTTCATCGCGGAATATGATCTCCTTGTTATTCCCACGGTTATAAAGATGATATATAGAACCTTTGGCAAAGTTTTTATAATCTCTGTTTCCCATACCATAGTTATACCACAAATAGAAGTGTCAAAGGTTCCCTTTGACATCTTTCGGTTATAGCAAATCTTGTGCTTGGGCGCACAGTTAGTGTTATAATAATTTTATGTCTGAGAATATACATAGTGAAATATTTACCATAGGCGTCGGCGGGGCGGCCGGAGATGGTGTCAAAAGGATTGGCGGCAATATAGGGTCGCTTTTGCGCGATATGGGATTTGAAGTTTATTTGTCAGTGGAATATCCATCGCTTATTCGTGGTGGCCACAATTTTGTCCGCTTGAGTTGTAGTAAAAATAAGGTTTGGAATGACTATTCTAAACTGGATATTTTGGTCTGCTTGAACGAAGAAACTAAAGAAATTCATAAAGATGAATTAAAAGAGGGCGCGTGGGTTCTTTCCGGTTTAACTCCAGAAGAAATTTCTGTAAAAATTAAAGAATTTTTAAATGAAAAAGGATTAACCGCCTCCGCTCTAAGCTTCGGCACGTCGAAGGAACTAATAGATGGCAACAAAGCTTTTAGCAAAGGTCTTATGGCGGCTGGTCTTGATTTTTATATCGCTTATCCTATGACTCCGGCCACTTCTATTTTGCATTATCTGGCAAGCAAGCAGACACCGGGCGGACTTAAAGTAATTCAGCCGGAGAATGAAATCTCTGTTATAAACATGGCTCTTGGTGCAGTTTATGCAGGCAAAAGAACGGCGGTCGGATCTGCAACGGGTGGTTTTGCTTTGATGCAGGAAGCTTTTAGTTTTGCGGGTCAGGCTGAGCTACCGCTCGTGGTGGCTGTTTGCCAAAGACAGGCGCCGGCGACAGGTGTGCCGACCCGTTCTTCCCAATCAGATTTGAGATTTGTTATACACGCCGGTCATGGCGAGTTTCCTAGAATTGTTATTGCCCCCGGAGATCCGGAGGAATGTTTCAGGGCCGGCGCTGATGCTCTAAACCTGGCTTGGAAATTCCAAACTCCAGTAATTGTTTTGCTTGATAAAATTTTATCCGAACATATGATGAGTCTTCCCGCTGCCGATATTGCAGGTGCTTTGCAAGCAGACCCTCCAAGTCCAATGGTTTTTCCGGGCACTCCCAATGTGGTGGTCAAAGTAACGAGTTATGAACATGACGAGGAAGGTCTGACTACCGACAGAGCTGAGGATGTAAAGAAAAATGTAGAAAAAAGATTTGAAAAGATGGCAAAGATTGAAGAAGAAATGAAAAATAAAGATAGCGTAAAAATTTACGGAGATGCAGATAGTGAAAATGTTATTGTCTTTTTTGGCTCTACTAAAAGTCCGGTTCTTGAAGCATCAAAATATTTTGATAAGCCAACCAAACTTTTGCAGATTGTTTGGCTTGAGCCATTTGATACAGAAAGAGTTAAAAAAGAACTTGAGGGCAAGCGGATGATTTGTGTTGAAGGAAATCACAATGGCCAACTAGCCTCACTTATTCGTGAAAAAACAAGTATTGAAATAAAAGATAAAATTTTGAAGTACGATTCATCGCCTTTTGATCCATTGGAATTAGCCAAACAAATAAACATAATATGGAACTAAAAGATCTGACAACAAAAGTAAAAATAACGTGGTGCCCGGGTTGCCCAAACTCGCAGATTTTGGTTGCTTTCAGGCAAGCCGTCAAAGAGTTGGTTGAAAATGGTAATTTAAATATTGAGAATCTGGTGGCTTTCGCTGGTATAGGCTGTCATGGCAAAATTTCAGATTATATAAATATCAATTCTTTCACATCTCTCCATGGTCGGCTCATTCCGGCTATGACAGGCGCCAAATGCGCCAATCGGAACCTGACCATTGTCGGCTTTTCCGGTGATGGCGATTCTTACGACGAAGGCATTGAACATTTGATTCACGCCGCTAAAAGAAATTCAGATATAAATCTTTTTGTTCATGACAATCGTGTTTTTGCTCTGACTACCGGCCAATTTGATGCCATGAGTCCCAAGGGATTTAAAAGCAAATCAACCCCATTTGGCAGTATTGAAGAGCCATTTAACCCGCTGCTCCTCATGCTTGCCTCTGGAGCCACATTTGTGGCGCGCACTTATGCTGGAGATATTTCCGGCACAAAAAAAATAATGCAGGCCGCTATTGCTCACAAAGGATTTTCATATGTGGATATTATTCAGCCTTGTCTTACTTTTTACGATACTCGAGATTATTTTAAGAAAAAGGTTTATTGGCTGCACGGAAGATTTTCCCAAATACGATCTGAAAGCGGCAATGGAAAAAGTGCAGGAAAATGAGGACGAGAAAGTTCCGCTGGGAATATTTTATGAAGTACAAAAACCGACATTTGAAGAAGAATTATGGAAAATTTAGAAAAATTTTTTAATCCTAAATCGGTCGCAGTTATCGGAGCAAGTTCTGATAAAAATAAAGTTGGCTTTGCTTTGATGGCGAATCTGCTTGCCGGCAAGAAGAGGGAAATTTATCCTATTACTCTGGGCGAAAAAGAAATACTCGGCATTCCTGCTTTTGTCTCGGTTTTAGATGTATCTGAAAAAATTGATTTGGCTATTATTGCCGTCCGGGCCGATATTGTGCCTCAAGTGTTGTCCGACTGTGGTAAAAAGGAAATACCAAATATCATTGTTGTCTCGTCAGGTTTTAAAGAAATAGGTCCGGCAGGCAAAAAGCTTGAAAATCAAATTGCAGCCATAGCCAAGCAAAACAACATGACAATTTTAGGGCCAAATTGTCTTGGAGTTATTGATACAAAAAATGATTTGAATGCCTCCTTTTCTCCGCAAAAACCACTTGCCGGAAAAATCGCTCTTTTGTCTCAATCGGGCGCTTTGGGCACGGCAATGCTCGACTGGGCTATCGGCGAAGGGGTCGGTTTTTCAAAATTTGTAAGTTTGGGCAATGAGGCACAGCTGACAGAAATAGATTTCCTTAAGTTTTTGAAAGATGACGACGATACGGATTCCATTTTAATTTATTTGGAAAAAGTTAGCGATGGTCCGGAATTAATGCGTCTTTTAAAATCAATAACACCAAAAAAGCCGGTTGTCATACTCAAAGCCGGAGTGAGCGATTATGGAGCTTCTGCCATTATGTCCCACACTGGCTCTTTAGCGCCGGAATCCAGAGTTTTTACTGCTGCTTGTCAGCAAGCCGGTGCCATTATGGTGCCTTCGCTCCGCAAGTTTTTTAATATTTCCAAACTCTTATCACTTGGAGTCAAGGTAAACGCGCCCATTTCGCGCCTCATAGTTTTGACCAATGGAGGCGGACCATCCGTCATTGCTGCCGATGAGATCGGACTTTCCCGTTCCTTGTCTTTGGTTTCAATTCATGAAGATGTCAAAGAGAAATTAAGAGGGGTTCTACCGAGCATGGCGGCGGTCGGCAATCCTGTCGATATAATAGGCGATGCCTTGGCGGAACGATACGAAAAGGCTCTCGATATTTTATGCGGTGTCAAAGATGCAGACGGCATTATCGTAATGCTCACTCCGCAAATGATGACCGAGGCGGAAGCGACGGCTCATTTGCTTTCAAAATATAAAAATAAGAAAAAAATATTTCCAGTATTTATTGGCGGTCCATCTATACAAGCTGGCCGTAGTGACTTGCTGCAGTCTGGCCTTGTTAATTTTGCTTTTTCAAAAGATGTGGTTTATGGGTTGGACAGCTTGGCAAACTATGCTCCAAAAATTTTGCTGTCAAAGACGGCCTTTGTCTTTGACAGTGTCTCTCAGATGCCATTTGAAGATATGACTAAAATTTTAGGTGAATATAATATTTCAATAAAAGGAAAATTCATAAACAGAAAAGAAGATTTAGAAAACGCTCTCAGAGAATGCGGAGAAGGTCCTTATGCTATGAAAGCCATATCAAATAATATAGTTCACAAAATTGATGTTGGTGCTGTCAAGTTAAATATTTCAAATTTGGAAGAAGCTAATGTTGTTTGGGAAGAAATGTGGCAAAAATTTGTGCAGCTGGATGGCATATTGATTCAAAAAATGGCTGAGGGCAAGGAAGTTATAATTGGTATGAAAAGAGATGCAACATTTGGCCCAACAATTCTTTTTGGTTTGGGTGGCATTTTGGCAGAAGCTATAAAGGATACCGCTTTGCGAATTGCTCCTATAGAAAAAGAAGAAGCCTTTAAAATGATGCAAGAAATAAAAGGCATCAAAATATTACAAGGTATGCGTGGCGAGCCGCCCGTAAATTTTGATTTGCTTGCTGATATTATCATAAATCTCTCTCGCCTCGCTCTTGACCATCCCGAAATAAAAGAAATAGACCTCAATCCCGTCATAGCCGCCGAATCTTCTGCGGCTATTGTTGATGTTAGATTAATGATTTAAGGTCAAAGTTTGGATCGGACAATTCTGATTCGTGGCCGGAGACTTTGAAGTTGGATTCAATCAGTTTGTTTACGATAGACATATCTTGTGTGCGGTTGATAAATGTGGCGCCTATGATTTCGTCATTGCTATCCACAATAATCCGCGCGAACCCGCCTTCGCCAAGCTTCGGCGAGGCAAGGCCGCGTTTTATTACTTTTTTTGAAGAGTCAACTCTCACGTCTCCAGACATAGCAATATTCAAACCAAAGCCCATGGCCGTGTAAAAAGAAACCATCCTAAATTGATTTATTTGGCCAAGCATATTTAAGGCAGCAGTACGGCCTTGCATCTGGGCATTAACCCAATTGCCAAGCTGGACTCTTTCGCCCAACACAAGATCATTAAATTCAGCTACATCGCCAGCGGCATAAATATTCGGAATATTTGTTGCTAAATACTCGTTGGCTAAAATACCTTTGTTTGTTTCAATGCCGGCTTGCTTTAACCAATCCAAATGGCAAATTAATCCTATGCCGACGAGAGCCAACTGGCAGGGAATCTGAGTGCTATCTTTTAAAACAACACCTTCAATTTTTTGGTCTCCCAAAATTTCAGAAACTTCAGCTTCACGCAAAATTTTAATACCACCATTTTCCATGCCGGATTCAATCATTTTGGCAGACTCTTCATCCAAAAGTGGATACCAATAATATGGCTCGCGCATGATAAGAGTCACAGGAAGTCCGGCCAGACGCATCATCTCGCACATTTCAAAACTGACAAATCCTGAGCCGATAGCGATGGCTTGTTTTGCTGTTTTAATATTTTCCATAAGCACTTCAGCCTCACTCAAGTCGCGCAAGTAACAAATACCTTTTTTGTCAGATCCGGGAATTTGCCAAGGTCTGGCTTCGCCACCGGTAGCGAGTAAAAGCTTTTCGTATTTTAAGATTTTACTGTTATTAAGTTCAATAGTTTTCAATTTTATATCTAACTTATTAGCCACTACGCCTTCAATAAATTCAATTTTGTTTTCTTCATACCATTCTTTTTTGCGCAGCCAAACGGAATCAAATGGAATTTTACCTAAAAAGAAATTTGGTTTGGAGAGCATAATGCGTGAATAAAAACGCGGCTCATCGGAAACTATGGCGATACTTCCGTCTTTATCATTTTGGCGCAAAGTTTCAGCGGCCGTCGTACCGGCCACTCCACCGCCTATTATGAGATATTTATATTCACTCATATTTTGATTATAACAAAAAACAACAGAAACATCATTTCTGCGTTAGGTCGCAAGGATAAGGCTCTTGAAATGATATTTCTGTTGTTTTTCTCCTCTCTATTTGGGAAAAACTTGCACGCCTGATTTATCAAACAAAAGAATAGCTTTGGTTGGGCAGGATTCGGCTGACATAAGAAGGGCGGCATCATCTGCCGCGTCCGCATGGGTTACTACTACTTTGTTTTCACCATCAAGTTCGTAAGTTTCGCCGGAAACAGCGATGCAAGAAGCGGCGCCGATGCACAAACCTCTATCAATCACAATTTTACCAATATTTGATCCTTCTTTGTTGCGAGCGTATTCTTTTAAATCTGCCATGTTATTTAAATTAATTACTAATTTTCTATAATAATTTGTTTTATTTCCGGAACTTCTTCTTTAATCATTCCGCCAATCATTTCATTGAATGTCTCATCGGAGAAAGAACAACCAACGCAAGCCCCTGACACCTTAAGTTTAACAACTCCCTCTTTAATGTCCACCAAAGAAACATCCCCGCCGTGCATAACTATGTATGGCCGCATTTTTTCTATTATTTTTTTAATTTTGTTTTCCATAATACTTCTCCGTATAAAATCTTATTAATTCTTCTACTTTTGGCAGACATTCAGGATAGCCTATGCCGACTTTGGTGCGTTTTTGGACAGCGAGAAGGGTAGTGGCGCCTTCCAAAACCGCTTCTTCAATGTCGGCTTCTGTGGTTTTGGTATTTGGGTCTATAATTTGGGTGCCTTCTACAATAATTCTACTAAATTGCTTCGTTTTTTTGAACCAATCATTTATAGCGGCCCGCAATGCTTTGTCGCCCAGGACTGAGCAATGAATTTTCCTGTCAGGCAATCCTCCCAATCTTTTAATAATATCCTGCGGTTTTATTTTAAGCGCTTTATCAATTTTCATGCCACCTTTTTCAGTAACCATGATCGAGAGCATTGAAGTTGAGGCTATGGCCGAAGCGCAGCCGAAGGTGCGCCATTTGAAATCAGTGACTGTGTCATTTTTTAAATTTATGTTGAGCCAGACTCGCATTACGTCACCGCAGGCGGGGGAGCCGACAATGCCCTCAGCATCATATTTAGCCTCCTTTGGATTTTCCCACAAGATATTTTTAGGTTTAAAAAAATGCTCCTTTACTTCTTTTGAGTAAGCCCAAGTATTGCCGGTAAACTTGTTTACTACATCTATTTTTTTATTTTGTTTTGCCATTTTTTTCTGTTTGATGAAAAATCAAGGGAAGAAATTTGACGCAATTTTTTAACGACAACGGGAAGATGCTTTAAAACATATTTTACATCTGCCATTGAGTTTCCAAGACCCAAAGTAAATCGGAGACTGCCGTGTATGTACTCATAAGAATTGCCTAAAGCCGCTAGAATATATGACGGCTCCAAATTCTGAGAGTTACAGGCCGAACCGGTGGCAACCATTATACCAAGTTCATCCAAATGCAAAAGCATGGCCTCACCTTCAACATCTAAAATAGAAATATTCAAAAAATTTGGCAGACGTTTCTTTGGATGGCCGTTTAAAACTACTTTGGGAATAGATTTAAAAATACCTTTCTCTAAAGTGTCGCGTAGTTTTTTAATTTTAAAGGCTTGTGTCTTTTTATTTATTTCGCAGAGGCTTAAAGCCTTTGCGAAACCAACAATAGCCGGCACATTTTCTGTGCCGCTCCGTAATTGTCCTTGCTGGCCGCCGCCGTAAATTATTGGATTTATTTTTGTGCCGTGCCTGACATATAAACCGCCAATGCCTTTGGGCCCGTAAATTTTGTGAGCTGATAAAGTCATCAGATCAACGCCGAGTTTATCTACATTTACATCCAAATATCCGGCCGCCTGGCTTGTGTCGGTGTGGAGGTAAGGAGCCCCACCCTTAAAATTTTTTATTATTTCTGAGATTTCCGGAATAGGCTGAATGGTGCCGGTTTCGCTGTCGGCCATAGTAATGGAAACTAAAATTGTATTTTCACTCAATTCTTTTTTTAATTCATTTAAATCAACCAGACCATTTTTTAAAACATGCAATCTGGCAATTTCAAATCCCTCCTTTTCTAACACATCACAGACGGCCAAAATGCCTTTGTGCTCAATACTGGAGACGATTATTTTTCCTTTGTTTTTGTTGGCTCTTGCCACCCCCAAAATAGCCAAATTATCGGCTTCGGTGGCTGAGCCGGTATAAATAAATTCTTCTGGTCGGCAGCCTAAAATTTTGGTAATTGTTTTTGTCGCCTCCGATACCGCTCTGCCAGCATTTCTTCCCATTTCATATAAATTGGACGGATTGCCAAAATCATTTTTGAAATAGGGAAGCATGGCTAAAAAAACCTTTGAATCTAAAGGTGTAGTGGCAGCATAATCAAAATAGCATTGCTTTTTTGACATGGGCATATCTTACCATAAAAAAGAACGACGTTGACTTTTCAGTCAACGTCACTAGTCTTACCAACCCACTTGATATTGATTCCCAGCAATTTCTTTTGATTAGGACTATGCCAGGCTTCTCCTCGGAGAATCTCATTTTTATGTTCATCGCCGAAAAGTGCCGGAACCCAAAAGCGATCTGATGGAGGCATTTCTTTTATCGGCAGTCTATAAGTCTTGTACCACCTGGGGTCTATTACCTCACTCTTTTTGAGTTTTGGTTTACCCCTCCATTTATTCAGAATGAAGATGTAAACCCTGACTATGAACCAACCACCGCCTTCTTTCTTTTCTCTCTGGTTGTGGAAGGTCATGACTCCCTTAAACTCGAGATCTTTCTTTAGGGCTACCAGACCGGATTCTTCATAGAGCTCTCTCATCGCGCAAGTCCGAGGGGTTTCTCTTTTGTCCAATGAACCGCCTAACCCGGTGCGGCGGCGAACTATTAACTTTTTAACTTTTCTTGGTAGAAAAGTTTTTTGTTTTCCACCCTCTCCTTTGACAAGAAAAACTAAAGTGGCGTCGATTTTGTTTTTGCTCAGATCCATAATGTTCTTCTCCATGTTTAAAATATACTTTTTTCAAAATATTGCAACAACGTTAATTTTTGGTACAATAATCAAATCATTGAAAATAAGTATTATAAGTGAGATAAAGTGGCTGGCTCCGCGGTGGCGCAGCGGTAGCGCAGTCGCCTGTTAAGCGATTGGTCGTTGGTTCGAATCCAACCCGCGGAGCCAGCCACTTTATCAAAAGCAAGAGTTAATTCAGGGAATTTAATTTAAATCAAAATTAATTTGCAACAATAGAAATATTATGGTTAAATCACATCAGGTCTGATCTTTGACCTAGAAAGGATGTGGTGTATGAGACTCAAACAGAGTCCGTTTTTGCATATTGTCCCTGTTGGGGAGGGTTATGTTGCCCTTTACAACAGCCTAAGTCTTGAGGTTGCATTCCTTGATGAAGGTTTTATTCAGAAACACAGCAGAGGACAGTTCTTTGAACCGTCTGATACTGATTCTGAGCAAACTCTCGAACAACTCCAAAATCTAGGATTTCTTATCGAAGAAACATCCGATGGTAATGAGTTGTACAAGCAGTACCAAACCGCACTTGGCAAACCAGCGATCAATATTCTTTACCTTCTGCTCTCTGATGCTTGTAACATTAGGTGCCGGTATTGTTATTTCTTGGCTCCGATGCCAATTGGTTATCGACCGTCTTTGATGACAAAAGAAATAGCAATTAAAGCACTTGATTTGTTCGCTCGGTGCGTACGGCGAAGTGTTGAGAAGGGGCACAAGGAACAACATATCGTGCTTTATGGCGGAGAACCAACCACGAATAAAAAAGTGTTGGTTGAAGCACTTCGATACATCGATGTGCTAAAAAGAAAAGACGAGCTCCTAAAAGAGATCGGGGTTACTCTAAATACCAACGGGCTCCTTCTTGATAAAGCTATTCTCGAACAGTGCAAGATTTCAGGAGCAACTGTGGCGATTTCCATTGACGGCCCACAGGAAATTCACGACAAAATGCGTGTGTTCGCATCCGGTGCTGGCACTTTCGATCAGGTTATTCGTGGATATCGGTTTGCGAAAGAAAAAGGAGTTAAGACCGGCGTTTGCGTGACTGTAGACCACCACAATTTGTTCAAGATGAAGGAGATTGTGAAATGGCTATCAATCGAGCTTGGGGCCAAGGGATTGGGTTTTAATATCCTCATCGACAACAAGTGCCAACATCCAATGGGTGACGCTGTAAACTACTCCGAGGTTATTGCGGAACAACTCATCGAGAGTTTTAAGGTGGCTCGTGAACTCGGTGTTTATGAAGATCGAATTATGCGTCGTGTGAAAAATTTTCTCGAAAAGACACCTGTTCTGAGCGATTGCGGAGCTTGCGGTCTTCAAATTGTTGTGAGCCCAGACGGCAAGATTGGCGTATGCCAAGCTTTCTGTGGGAGTAAGGAGTTTTTTGTCACAGAACAATTTGAGACGTTTGAGCCCGAGAGCCACCCATTTTGGAAACAGTGGCGAGGGCGATCACCTTTCAGTAATAAGACTTGCAGGGAGTGCATTGCTCTTGGAAACTGTGGCGGTGGTTGTCCATACAACGCATATCAAACAAATGGGTCAATTAATGCTCTTGATGAACGGTTCTGTACTCATGCGAAAGCCACCACCTTGTTTCTGATTAAGGATTTGTGGGAAAAACAGACAGAGGAAAAGGTGTAATGAATTAGCGGGAATGGGGGAGGTTGTTGCCTTCCCCCTTTTTTATTTAACGATTGATAATGTTCTCAAAATAAAATCTTTTGCGTTTTTAGATTTTTTAAATTCTTTCTCAAATTGATTGAGATATTTCTTATGATCAGGATACGGCCTGACGTTTTTTTTATCAATAATCTTTCCATACAAAGAAGAACGCAAAACAATCACATTAAAAATCTCGGACAAAGCCCATAACTGGTCCTCGGTTAAATTTTGGGTCTCCTTTTTGATTTTTTTGTTAACAAAATCATAGAAAATGAAGTGGAGTAATTCATGAGCTATCGTGTGAATTGTATCTGGTACAGACTTCTTATAATAAAATTGAAAAGTCTTCGACTCTAGAAATCTTGGGTTACAGTTAATAATCGAAGCATAGGCAACATACATACCGTCTGGAAACCTGTAGCCATTAAAATATTGTTCCGTTATGCGGACATAATCACTCTCAATTTTTTGCCAATTATGTTTTACCAATTGAACTTTTTTTTGAATTGGCTCCTGGTTCGTTTTGTAATAATTTGTAAAATATTTCTTTATAATTGCTTTTTTTATAGTAGTATTTTCCGCGAGAGCCGTCTTTTTTAAATTTGGGTGTGTTTTGATTATACCTGCTCCAAAGTCTACTCCACCACCTTTTATATTAAGAAATTGGTCAGTCATCAATTCATCCAATCCTTTATTAATATTAAATCTTAGCTTTTTCATAAATATTTATATAAAAAATTTGAGCAGTTTTCGGACATGCTCAGGTCTTTGGTGGTTCGCGGTGTTACTTACAAGGCGTGCAGCGACACGAGTTACAAGCGGTGCAGTCGCATGGTTTGGAATTGGCGGCATTCTGCCAATCGATCTGGCCAGCGATTCTCGCCTTTGCTTTTAGGTCAGGAATTAGGAGGGTTCTTAGATTTTTCATACCCTCTCTCCTTTCTAGATCCTGATAAACAGGTCTACTGGAAAATATAACAGAATTATCTGATATATGCAAATATTTAAACTCAAATAATCCCATTTATTCAATTAATACATGTTCTAACTTCGTTCGGCATGCGGAGCAAATTTTTATAAGTTTTTAATTAATGATCTAATTTTGCATTTGCCACTTTTTCTTCGCTCTTCTTTTCTAATGCTTCTTTTTGGGCGGTCTCACTTTTGGTGTGCGCATGATCAGCCTCTTCTTGGAGTCGTTTTCTTTCCGCATCTGTTTTTCTATTTTGTTCTTCTTGCAGATGTGATCTTTCGTCGGCTTGTTTTTTTTCAAGATCTCTTTGTTCTCTTGCCTGACCATCGTTTGATGTACTCATAATTTTATTTTTTTAACTAATAATATACTAATAATATAATGTAACACACAATAAGCCGGTGTGGTGTGTGTTTAATTACATACACCAAGTTTTATCATCTATCAGACATAACTAGCTTGGGACAAGCTTCTTTTATCTATCAACAGTTTATACACTTAATATACAGATAAGTATAGTTGACTATATAAAATATAGGGTGCTATACTCTCCGATAGACAGATCGATCAGGTACTAAAAGACTGTATTGATTAGGGGGCGTGAGGGAATATCTCGCTCCTAAGGTTAAAAGCCAATAATCAGTGGAGAAGAAATTCTCCTTCAAAGGGTTCATCGTAAGGTGAATCCGAAACACGAGCAGTCCTGCGTATCATATTTGACTAACCGAAAAATTATTTCTGTAGGGTTAATCTCCAAATCCAAAGAGATTCTTGCAGAAATAAATGTCCCTGAAACGCGAGTAAGGATAAATCGCGTTTGGTTTAAAGCCAAAAGCTTAAAACCAACAGAAGACTAGGAAGCCAAAAGTATCCTCATCCTGGGAGCCGAAGGCAAAAACCCACTTGCCGATGGTACAAGGGATATCTTTGGGCGTTCAACAGAACGACCAACGGATGCGAAAGTATCAGGAGGTTGGGGAAACCCACCAAAATGTAGCCAAACAGTTAACATCTGAATGGTCAACATTAGGTGGAATAACCCACCCCCTGATCTGAGCGAGAAGTCTCGAAAGAACAAAGCCCCCAAGGAGTAAAAATCCTGGGGACTTTTTTGTTAAAATTGAAATGAATACTACGTATTATTGACAAAAACCAAAAAATGATTATAGTCAAGGGCTCTGGCATTTAGAATGCCCGAGTTTTTATATGAAAAATAAACTTATTAAATTGCTTGAAAAACCTAAAATAGTTATTCCTGCAGTTTTCATTATTGCAGTTATCATCGGAGCGATATCATATAGGTTTATCGGCCAAGCTCCGGTTGCAATGCTTTCTAATGATGTAAATCTTGCTTCTTCATCAGTTGGCTCCACAGACAATTCAGTCGATTTGGCTTTCTCCAAAACCGGACGTTTGGGAGCAATAGGAGTAAGTGTCGGCAGTCTGGTAAAGAAAGGTGATATTCTCGCATCGCTTGATGCGGGTGATTCTCTAGGTGCTGTTAATCAGGCAAAGGGCGCGCTTGAGCTTGCCAAAGCTCAGTATGCTTCAATGAATGTTCAATATGCAAATACCAAAACACAACAAGATGTGCTTGTTGCAAATGCTTATCGGACGCTTCTGTCAAGCAATCTTGTTGCAGTTTCGAAAGACAATTCAGTTAATGTTGATAGCAGTCAGGCCCCGCAAATTAGCGGCACCTATACATGCAGTAAAGAAGGCAGTTATGAAATAGACCAGTATGCTTCTGGGGTTTCATCCGGCTATTCATTTACTTTAAGTGGTCTTGAAAATGGGACTGGCAATGTAGTATATAATACTCCTCAACCGCTTGGATCATGCGGGTTATTTATTCAATTTCCGGCCGGATATTCTTATGGATTCGTACGATGGATAATTAATATACCAAACACAAGATCGCCGGGCTATGTCGCAAATAAAAATGCCTATGATTTAGCAGTAGCAACTCGTGATCAGGTTTTAAAACAGTTTGAAGCTAATCTCGGTGAAAACGGATCATATAATGCTAACATCGCCCAAGCGGCAGTTGATTCCGCGCAGGGTGCGTACGAAACGGCTCTGGCTGCATATCGCAATAATCTTATTGTGGCCCCCATAGATGGAGTAGTAACCTTTGTTGACTCTGATCTTAAAATCGGGCAATCGGTTAATGCAAACAAAACCGTCATAACTATCGTTAAGAAATGATTATGGAAGATGATAAATCAAAAAAAAGTTTCCTCAGAAAACCTTGGGTACAAAGTCTTGCGGGTATTGTTTTAATAGTGGTCGCTCTTTTTGGGATCCTCTATTGGAAATCAACTTCATCTTATGTCGCTATCGACATGTCCCAAATTTCAGCTCCGATTATTGCTGTTGGCCCCGAATCAGAGGGGGTGCTTTCTGAAGTGTATGTGAAGCCGGGTGACACGGTTGTCTCCGATGAGCCTCTCGCGCGGGTTGGCGGAGAAACTCTTTCAGCTAAAACTTCCGGTGATTATTATCAGTACGGAAAATATGCCTGGCCAAATTTTTATGCCGGGAAGCCCGGTGGTGTCCATGATTGACCCAAATCAACTCCGAGTGGTGGGAAAAATTGACGAGAACAAAGGTTTATCCAGTATCAAAATCGGAGACCCGGCAACGTTTACGGTGGATGCGTTTGGCGGGACGGAATTTACCGGTATTGTCGATGAAATCAGTCCCACCTCGGACCAGTCAAGCGTGGTGTTCAGCATTTCCGATAAGCGCGAGATTAAACAGTTTGACTTAAAAGTTCGTTACGACATTGCGCTCCATCCTGAATTTAAAAACGGCATGTCCGCAAAGTTAAGGATTTATGCAAGATAAACACGGCAAAGGAGAAAACCTGCGATGGTGGATATTGCTTACCGTCATCATTGGCACTTTTCTCGGCAGGCTGGATCAGACAATTGTTAATTTAGCATTACCAAAAATCATTACTGATTTCGGTATTACCGTTTCTGCCGCCGGGTGGATCGCCACCGCTTATATATTGGCTAACGCCGTTTTTGTCCCCATTTGGGGTAAGCTTGGAGACACCCTTGGCCGAAAGAAAATTTATATTTTGGGTTTTTCCATTTTTATTTTCGGTTCAGTTTTGGCCGGTATTTCATGGAACCTTTCATCACTTATTGTTTTTCGCATAATTCAAGCGATTGCGGGATCGGCAGATTATCCTACGGCGATGGCGATACTTGCCGTAACATTCAAAGAAGGCAAAGAACGCGCCCAAGCACTCGGAATTTGGTCGTCATCATTTGCGGCAGCGATAGTGTTTGGACCATTACTCGGCGGACCGCTTATTGATAACTTCGGCTGGCGATCTGTTTTTCTTGTAAATTTGCCGATTGGAATTTTAGGTATTTTCATGGCGCTTCGTTTTATTAACGAATCACGCTCGGAAATAAAAACAAGATTCTTTGATTGGTGGGGCGCACTCACTTTGGGAGGCATGCTCTCTGCCCTCGTTTTGGTTTTGGATCAAGGGTCTAGCTGGGGGTGGCTCTCGGTGGCAAGTTTGATATGCTATTTCTTAATCGTTACGCTTCTCGGACTTTTTATTAAAATTGAACAGAAGGTTCCTGAACCGATCGTTGACCTTAAATTTTTCAAAATTCCGGCATTCGTCAACGCTCTTGTAAATAACTTTGTGGTATTCATGGGCATGATGGGTGGCGTCTTTTTAATACCGGTCTTTGCCCAAACTTTTCTTGGATACTCTGCGACAGAGTCGGGATATCTTTTCATGCCAATGGCAGCAGCCATGATGCTTGCTGCTCCGCTCGGTGGAACGCTTACTGGAAAAGTAAAATCCAAGTACATAATATTTGCGAGTACCATCGTTGCCTCAATAGGCATTTTTCTTTTTACCGGACTTGATCCAAAATCAACTGCGCTTGATATTATAATTCCTTTGACGATTATGGCATTCGGAATCGGATTCGGTATGGCCCAGCGCACCAATATTATTGCGTCCGTTGTTCCTCAAAGCGAGATTGGCATTGCTTCATCTATCCTTGCTCTGGTGCGAAATATAGCGGGTGCATTCGGTATAGCTATCTTTGCGACCATATTGAATAACAGGATTACCACCAATGTTCTTTCCATCAACAGGCTAAGCCAGCTTTACAGCCACAACCCGCTTGACGTTGCAAAATACATTTCACTCATAACTCTGAAAGCTCAGATAGACGCTTATGATTATGTTTTCCTGATTGCCTCCATCATAATCTTTATCGGCTCGTTCACCATACTTTTCCTTAAAGTGAAAAACGAACGCATTGATATCAAAGTACAAGTTGAGTAGTTATTGACTAATATATTTGCTTATTATATGATCCTTGTCGGGAAAGGAGTAATTCTCATGTTCAAAATGCTGTGTTTGCCGGTTCTTTTAATTGTCGGTTTGGTATTTGGCCAAGAGAAAGTGATGCCGCGGGTTGCCTCGGTTGGACCAGCCAGTGGCCAGGCTGGAGACACATTAACTGCGTCGGGGGAGAACCTCGACCAAACTAATGTAGCCGAGCTTCGTCTGACTGATGGCACTAATGACTTCAAGATTGTCATTGTCAGTCAGACGACAACTACCATCAAGTTTAAGATTCCGGATGAAATCAAACCGGGTCGGTACGGTCTCGTGACCATATCAGCCAAGAGGACTCCTCCTCTTGAGATCGAGCAACCTGTTAAGGTTACGGTCAAATGAGGTGTTACCCATATGCCTGAAAACACCATCCACCACTCAACGAAAAGCCACTTTTTGTTTGAGTGGTTTTCGTTTTTATTTTTATAAAAAATAATAAAAAAAGAGTCTGTGGCTTGAGAAGCTACAGACTCGCAAATCAATGACAACTATTAGTTATCATCTTTACTTCGGAACAAGTTCCTCAGGAATGCTTTTTATGGGGATGCCTTTGGCGTGGGCAAATCCCAGTTTCCACTGCACATTGAGCGACCTCTCTGAACTAGGCATGAGACACAATGTGTCAATTTTCCCGGATTGGAAAATCGGCGCGTAAAGTTTGTCTCGTAACCGCTCCTGTAGTTTATATTCCTCCATCTTTGACAACTTTCTGTATCCAAATTCTCTCTTCAGGATTTTGGTTGCCTGTTTCTGTAAAAGGAGGTGGTTAATAACGGTTACCCCTTTTATCTTGAAGCGTTCTATAGTGTCGCGCAGCCTCTTTCTATTTTCTTCGTTTGTTCTTGAGCCGGACGTGATGGGTCCGGCTACCCAAAACACGGGTTTGGGCATACGAGATAGTACAGTCAGAGCTATTCGTACAAGTTCTTCCAGCGTCTGAGCATTCGAGATGTCAATGAGATCATCTTCCCCGTAATAACTCAATGGTTTTTTCATTTCACTCCTGATTTCTGTTTGTATTGTATCAGTAAAGATAATGTCGTCAACACGAATAAAATATTATTGTATTATTTGAAATAACCGCGCAGAAATGGTAAGATTTTGGTATTAAATAAAAAACATATGTCAAAAATATTTAAATCGAAAATAACGATCAGTATCATAGTTGCGCTTGTTGTCTGTGTGGGCGGGTACTTTTTATTTTTTCACAAAAGTCCGACCTATCAATTCGTCATTGTAAAGCGCGGATCTATCACTGAATCAGTCTCTATTACTGGCAATACCACACCCTCACAAAGCGTTTCTCTCTCATTTGGCAGTAGCGGCATAATTTCTCACACCTACTCCGATCTTGGAAAGAAAGTGCAGGCCGGAGAGGTGCTGACAGAGCTTAACATAAATGACCTTACGGCGGGGCTTCACCAAGCGCAAGCCAATGTAGACCAGCAGCAGGCCAAGCTCAACTCGCTTCAAAGCGGCTCTCAGCCGTCTGACGCTTCTTCTGCATTTATTATTTCCATGCGCGATGCATATCTCCAAACCGAAAGCTCGGTTCTCCGTTATGCCGATATTCTCTTCACTAATGCCGTTTCAGTTATCCCGATTATTAATATCAGGACTCAGAGCCAAGATGAAAAGCAAGCCATAGATGCGGAACGTCTTGTTGTTGGTGAAAAAATTAAAAAATGGAAAGATGCCCTGGCAAATCTAAGCGCTTCATCTGATAATAAAACCATATCCGATGCTGGTTTGATTGGAAAAGATACCACAGTTTCAGTTTCAGATTTTCTCGACTATCTTGGCACCATAACCGGAAATCTGGATACGAGCAATTCTGGCTTGTCGCAGGATCAGATTGATACTTACAGGCAAACTGTAAATACTGCGGCCCAGGCTGCAAGCGCTGCAGCGTCCGCCGAGCAAAGCGCCTACGATGCTTGGACTTCAGCACCCCAAAATATTGATGCTCAAGAAGCCGCTGTTGAAGCGGCACAAGCCAGCGTCGAGAGCGCCAAAGGTGAAGATAGTGAACGCTCAAATCATTGCTCCCATAAGCGGCACTATTACTCAATTTGACGCGAAAGTAGGACAATCAGCTTCTCCGAATGTACCTCTTGTTTCCATAATGTCGGATGCCGGTTATGAAGTGGATGCCGGTGTTTCTGAAACTGATGTCGGCAAGGTCTCAGTCAATGATACTGTCACCATGACACTTGATGCCTTCCAGAACGAAATTTTTTCCGGGTCGGTCTTTTATATTGCGCCGGCGGAAACCAATACTCAAGGAGTGGTCAATTATCTAATCAAAATTTCATTCAGCAAATCCGATCCGCGGCTCAAGAGCGGATTGACGGCAAATATTGATATTCAAACAAAACATAAGGACAATGTACTGATTCTTCCGCAATATGCCATTTTGCAAAATGACTCGGGAACGTTCGTGGAGACACTTGAAAATAATACAGTCAAACAAAATCCGGTGACTTTAGGTATTGCCGATCAGAAGGGGAATGTCGAGATAATCTCCGGCGTGACCGAGGGCGAGCAAGTTCTCAATATCGGACTGAAAGCGCAATAATGATTGAGGTAAATGATTTAAAAAAAGAATATATTGAAGAAGAAACGCCGACCCAAGCTCTGCGGGGCGTTACTTTTAGTATTGATAAAGGCGAATTTGTTTCCATCATGGGGCCTTCGGGCTCGGGCAAATCAACACTCCTTCATATATTGAGTTTTCTCGATCGACCTAGCGGCGGCTCTTACAAATTTCAAGGCAAAAGCATTGACGATATGACAGACAAAGAACTGGCGCGCGTTCGCAACAAAGATATGGGTTTCGTTTTTCAATCATTCAACCTGCTCTCCCGGCTGGATGTATATGATAATGTCGAAATACCTCTGCTTTATTCAGATGTTCCTTCGGGCAAGCGTGAGGCATTGGTAATTGAAGCTGTCCGAGCGGTCGGGCTGGAAGAAAAACTGCGTGTTGAAGCCGGCAAACTTTCCGGCGGCCAAAAACAAAGAGTCGCTATCGCCCGAGCTTTGGTAACCGACCCGAATGTTATTTTTGCCGATGAACCCACCGGCAATCTTGATTCAGAGTCTGGCTTGCAGGTTATGGAAATATTGGAATCACTTAATAGCAAGGGTCGCACGGTGGTTTTGGTGACCCACGAAACTCAAACTGCCGAATTTGCCAATCGCATTATTAGAATAAAAGATGGAAAAGTAGAAAGTGATAAAGCCATCACCCCCAATCGCATCCATCAGGGCAATCTTAAATAATTATGCAATAAAAAAATGATAGTTAGAGACGCATTCAAAACCGCCACTCGCAGCCTCACGCATGGCAAAATGCGTTCTATTTTGACGATGCTCGGCATTGTCATCGGCATCGCTTCAGTCATAATTCTTATGTCCATCGGCCAGTCGGCTCAAGATTTGATTTTAGGACAAGTGCAAAGCATCGGTTCCAATCTTATTATCATAATACCGGGCGCGCCGAGCAATGGAAGATTCAGTTCTCCCGCCTCTGCTCAAGGCATAGTTATCACCAGTTTACAGCAAAGAGATGTTGATGCCCTAGAACGCGAGCCTTCGGTTAATCTCGCCGTGCCGGAAGTGCGCGGGCAAGCCGATGCCGTTTATGGTAATAATAATGTGACGGTCGGCTTCACCGGCTCTACCGCGGATTTTTTTCAAGTCAGCAATCTGGCAAAAGTTTCAGTGGGCCAAACCTTTTCAAAAAGCGATGTTGATTCCGGAAATCACGTGATAGTCATAGGTCCTGATTTGGCAAATACTTTATTTGGGCCAAATATAAATCCGATTGATAAAACCGTTCATCTAAAAGGCGTTTCCTTCCGTGTTATCGGTGTTTTGGCTAAAGGAGGAACGGGCGCCTTCGGTGTTGACATAGGCAATCTGGTAGTGATGCCTTTGAGTGTCGCACAGAAACAGCTTTTGGGCATTGATTATTTTAACGTGATCATTGTCCAAGCCAATTCAAACTATGATGTAAATTTTGTAAAAACCCGCATGACTTTTGCTTTGCGCCAAGATCATGGCATAACCGATCCCAAAAAAGACGACTTTAGCATACAAACACAAGCAGATATCCTCTCTATTTTGGGCAGCATCACTTCAATCCTGACGCTCTTTCTGGCGGCTATTGCTTCCATATCACTTATTGTCGGCGGCATAGGCATCATGAACATTATGCTTGTTTCTGTCACAGAACGGACACGTGAGATCGGACTTCGCAAAGCAGTCGGGGCAACTAATGGCGATATTTTGCAGCAATTTCTAATTGAATCGGTCTTGCTGACTTTTGCCGGTGGGGTAGTGGGTATTGCTATAGGCGCAGGCGCTGTGACTCTAGTCTATTTTATTCTCTCAACTTTCTTTTCTATAGGCTGGGTTTTTGCTTTTCCCATCTCGTCTGTAATTCTTGGACTCTTGGTGTCGGGTATCGCTGGTATTGCCTTCGGCATTTATCCGGCGCGCCAAGCTGCGCGAAAGAACCCCATTGATGCGCTGCGATATGAATAGTTTCGGGAGATTTCTGTTTTTGTGCTAGGATTATCTTATGGCAGAAAAAAACCGTAAATACGAAAAACAAACTTTTATCGCTGTTTTGGTTATAGCTATTTTAGGGTTTTCGGCTGGCGGATACATTTATTATGGAATTGCTAAAAACATAGTTCAAAATACAACAGATCTTGAGGGGAAAGTATTGGAGCTTCAGGATAAAAATATTACTCTAGCCCAGACACTTAAAGCAGAACAGCAAAAAAATGGAGCGTTTGAATATCAGATCGGACAAATAGCCAGCACCGTAGGCACTCTTGATAAATTGTCCAAAACAGATAAAGAGCTTTTGCAGAAATATTCCAAAGTATATTTTTTAAACGAAAATTATGTGCCGGAAAGTCTTACAGATATACCGTCGAAATATCTTTATGATAAAAGCAAAGAAACCAAGATACACACAAAAGTGCTTCCTTATCTTGAAGATCTTATGGCAGAGGCTCAAAGAAACGGCATAAATTTGCAGATAATTTCAGCTTACCGCTCATTTGGAGAACAAAGCACTTTGAAGAGCACTTATATTGTGACTTATGGCAGCGGAGCCAATGCCTTTTCGGCTGACCAGGGATATTCCGAACACCAATTGGGCACGGCGGTTGATTTTACCACTTCAGAACTCGGAGCCGGATTTTCCGATTTCAAAAATACCGATGGTTATAAATGGCTCCTTCAAAATGCGTATTTATACGGATTTATTCTTTCTTATCCGGAAGGGAACTCTTACTATCAATTTGAACCATGGCACTGGCGTTTTGTCGGCAAAAGCTTGGCTAATATGCTTCACCAGGAAAACAAGAATTTTTATGATGAGGACCAGCGTACTATAGATAGTTATTTAATAAATATTTTTGATTAGTATGAAAATAAATATAAAAGCGACCGGCACAACACTTACTCCGTCCATATCCGAATATATCAATAAAAAAGTTGATATGCTGGATAAATTTTTTGAGGGAAAAGAAGTTTTGGTGAACGTGGAAGTCGGTAAAATATCCAAACATCACAAATCAGGAGATATATTTAGAGCCGAGATTCATATTGCCGATGGCGGACAAGAATACTATGCAGTGGCGGAGGCGGAGGATCTTTATGCCGCTATTGATGAAGTAAAAGATGAAATTGTCCATGAGCTGACATCAAAAAGAAGAAAATCCTTGCATCTTTTCAGACGCGGTGGCGCTCAAATAAAAAACTTAATGAAAGGCATAATAAATATAGGGGACAGAAGCTGGCGGAGGTTCAGGAAAAAGAAATAAAATCCAAAAAATCAATCTATTGACAAAATGGAGTGTTTAGGGGTATAATCCACAACAGAAAGGATAGTTGTTTATGAATTTACCAAAGACCCAACCTGAAAGCCTAAAAGCCGACTGGTTTAGGCTGACAATTATTATTGTTTTTGTATGTGTCCTTGTTGGATTCATTGTTGCTGTGGTGTGGAATGGGGTTAACGGAGCTAAACGAGAAAAAGAAGCTCGGTTGACACGTAATATGCTTGAGCAGCGATTCCAGCAGGACATTGATCGGGCCAAGCGAGCAACCGCCGACCCGTGCGCGACTGTGCCATTTGATTTCGCAAAGCCGGCGGCAGAGATTGGAGAATCAACCAAACTGTTTATTTTTGGGAACGAAATTCCTTTCTCTGCTGGATCTTTTGACCCCGCGATGTATCAATTTCGCCCCAACAAAGATCGCACCGAACTTTGGGTCAACGTTATAGCTGCGCAACGATACGGCGAGGCATCACACACATGGATGAAAATTGGTGAGAAGATTTGGCCACCGGACAACAATCCAGCCTGTAAGGGCAAGTAATCTTCTCGACCAGACACTCTGGACCCGTTTGCTTAGGCAGGCGGGCCCTTTCTTTTTTTAAATTAATGTACACATCATTATTGCTATCGCTATATTTGCGTGTATAATTAATAATTATGGAAAAGATGTCAAAATTAAAATCAGAATCAAAAATCAGTCTCGAAAGGGAATCAGCAAAACGCAGCAAAAGAAGCAATTTGCGTAAAATGATTTTAGAAACGGTAAAAGTTACCGGGTTAATCGGAGTAGCACTTCTTGCTCCGAATATGATTTGGGCCATGAAAAAACTTGGCATCATGCCACGGCTTAGAGAAAGGGAACTCATATTAAGGTCAAGAGATCGCCTTATTAAGAAAGGTTTTTTGAAATATGAAAAAGGAATGCTAATGATTACAAATGACGGTAAAAGATTCCTCATGAAAGAAACTTTATTTGAAAAATTAAAAGATGATAAAAATAAAAAATGGGATGGTAAATGGCGAGTTTTAATATTTGATATACCGGAAAAAAGAAAAATTGACCGGGAGCATATCAGATATATTTTAATTTCAATAGGGTTTATGTGTTTACAAAAAAGCGTTTGGATTTATCCTTATGATTGTGAAGATTTGATCACTTTACTCAAGGCAGATCTTAAAATAGGGAAAGATGTGCTTTATATGATAGTAGATGCATTAGAATATGACAAACCGGTAAAAAAACATTTTAATCTCTAATACACACAAACATTGCTATCACCATATACACGTGTATTTAAAAATGGATAATTATTTTTGGCCACGGAGGAAATCTTCAAAAGGCATTTCTTTTTTACCTTCAGGTATAACTGAAAGTATTTTTAGTGAATCATTTTCCAAAGTTGCATCTGTAATAATCACCCTCATTTTTTTTCCATTTCTTTCAAGGAAAAAATAAGCCGTCGGCCACTCTTCAAAAGCTTTTATTTTTAAAAGATTTTGATAAGCGTCTTTTTCTAGATTACTCAAATCAATTTGAAGCTCACCGTCTTCTTTTTCTACTTTTTTGCATAAGGTTGCCTTGCTTTCATCCTGCGCTGTTAGTTTAATTTTCCCATCTAACCATTCTGGCAAAATTTGAGCGAATAATTTTGCACCTTCTATGGCCAATATTTTTTCGAGTTCTTTTCTATTTGGAATTTGGAATTTGTCATTTGAAATTTCCAGTTGTCGTGCAACGACAACTGGTCCTGTATCCATCCCCTCATCAATTTGCATAATGGTTACTCCAATCTCTTTTTCATCATTCAAAATTTGGCTTTGAATGGGGGAGGCGCCGCGATATTTTGGCAGGAGGGAAGGATGAATGTTTAAAGTTTTATGCTCAGGGATTTCAAAAATTTCTTTGGGAATTATTTTACCGTATGAGGCAACAAGGAAAAGATTATAGTTATTTGGATGACAGATTATAGATAAGAGAAGCGTTATCTTTTTTTAGAGAGACAGGATTGATAACTTCAATATTGTTATTTTGTGCCCAGACTTTTACTGGTGTCGGAGTGAGCACCAATTTTCTTCCTTTTGGTTTATCTGGCGTAGTAATAACAAGCTCAGGCAAAATACCACGAGCTCTTAATTCATCTAGAACATAAACACTAAATTGTGAACCTCCAAAAAATACCCAGTTTATTTTATTTGTCATTTTATTTTTTCTTTTGATGGAACCATTTCTTTCAAATCAATTGCTTTGTCTGTAAAAAGAATTCCGTTAAGATGATCGGTTTCGTGCTGGAATGCCTGAGAGAGTAGGCCCGAACCGCCCATAGTAAACAATTTACCGTTTTCATCATAAGCCCTAATTAAAGTTTTTTTGGGCCTTTCTACTTTACCGTAAAGCCAACGCACCGAAAGGCAGCCTTCATCGGTCAACATTTTCTTTTTTGAAGTTTTTATTATTTCCGGATTTATGAAAACCATATCTTTATATTCCGGTTTTTCTTTTGCAAATTGCTCCAAATCTTCTCTTTTGGAACCTTTGCCTTTTGTTTTTTCCTCATCCATTATTTCAAATATTTTTTTGGACACCACGAAAATCCTCAAATTTTCACCGATTTGCGGAGCGGCGATAGCTACGCCGTCTTCCTGACTATCCAGAGCTTTTATCATTCTTCTTATTATGGTTTCTATTTTGCGACTGTTAATATCTTCAATAGATACCGGCTTAGCCACTTTCCTCAAAATCTTATTTTCTTTTTGCACAATCTCGTTTGCCATAAGCGTATTATACAATAAAATCCTTCTAAAATCTATTAAAATCACAATAAATTATTGGGGTCTACTTTTAGTTCAAAGTGGGGAGGGAGAGATTTTAAAATTGCTAGCAAATTTTGATCTACCCATTTTTCTTTAGGCAATTTTATGACAGCATTAACGGCTGATTGCTCACCTCGTTTTTCGTGAGTAGAGGGAAAGATAGCTGGGTTGTAATCTTTAAAAATATTTTTTAAATTTTCAGATTCTTTAGCCACGAAATTTCTAGTACCCCTGACTGTTATTTTTATAAAAATACCGAATGGCGGATAGCCCAAAACTTCTCGGTCCTCTATTTCTTTTTTATAAAATTCTATAAGGTTGCCACTTACAGCAAATTCCACAGTAGGATCATTTGGATTGCGAGTTTGTATTAAAAAATTTTCTTTGGCTATATTTTTGGTCTGTACAATTAGGCGAAATATTTTTTCTCTGATGCAAAAGTCTGGGATAGAGAAAAGGGAATCAAAAGAAGCTATAGCAGTAGTCGCCACTTTTTTTCGGAGGAATGAGAAAGCCATTTCAGTGCCCAAAAGCACTCCGCCTCTGTTTTCATAAAACTTTTCCGCAGTGGCAGATGCTTTAGTATCGGTTGGAGTGATGTCTTTGTGGATTTCAAAAAGATTTATGTTTGGAATGCTTTTCCTTATCTCATCAGCTACTCGGTCTAGCCCCGCGCCAAAGGCCGCCAGTTTCCAGCTGCCGCAATTTTGGCAGACCTCGGCTGCATCGCGCATCTCTCCGCATTGATGGCATTTAAAAGCGCCACCGTCCCTTGTCTTATATAAAATCATAGGCGACGAGCAGTTGTTGCATTTGACTTGCTCGCCGCAATCGCGGCAGACAGTGACAGAAGAGAGACCTTTCCTAGCGGCAAAAATAAACATATTAGAGCTTTTTTCCGTGTTTTCTTTTATCATATTCAGCAATTCCGGAGATAAAGTTTTAAATTCTTTTCCTTGCCCTGAACTTGTCGAAGGGTCTTTCTTGCTTGATTCTCTCAAATCCACTACCTCTGTTTTAACTTCAGACGGCAGTCTCCATTTGACGCTTTCAAACTCTCCGACTTCTCCTTGTTTGTATCTATACAAAGTTTCTGTTCGGAGGAATGAATCCCCAATTACTGCGCGTATATTTTTTTTGTTCGCCAAAATCTCGGCAAAAAATCGCAGATCCATGAACGGCCGTGATAAAGTTTTCCAACCGTTTTCATTTTCTTTGTCTATAATCACAGTGCCAAAATCATTTCTTGGCAAAAATAGCCATTTAGCGGTGGCGATGACGAGTATCGGATGCGGAGTCAAACAAGCTTTTTTCCATTCCTCTTTCAGTTCTTTTTTGTTCATTTCATTATGGAAAGAGCAGACGAATAATTCTATGCCGCGTTCCAAGTTTTCTTTGATGAGTTTGACGTCTTCATTTTGCGGCAGGCAGAGAAAGACCGATCTTTTTTTAGCAAACTCTTCTCTGATAAGCGATCTGTAGAGAGACAGTCTTTCTTCGTCCGGAGCCTGAAGCACAGTCACTTCGTTTTTGGTGTTGTCAAAGACGGTCTTTGACAGTTGTCCCGAAAAGACTGTCTTTGACAACACGCTTGGATTTTCCAAAACAAAAGAAGGAATTAATTGGGACAAAACGCTTCCTTGGTTGGTAGCAAAATATTCTGCCGTTTCTTTGACTACCTCCAAAAATTCTTTTTGCAAAAATGGTTTGGCTGTGACGGCTGAAATTTTTTTGAGCTGGAAATCGGCTGACTTTATTTCAGATTTTGCTTCTGTGACATCTCGGCTCTCTAAAACCAGTGCTGATACTGCTTTGCTTCTAATATTTATTTTGACGAGAGAACCTGGTTCCAAATATTTTGGTCCGAAGTAGGAGAGTGATTCCTTATTCAACCCCTTTGAAAATGGGAGACATTCGATAATAAACATACAAAGATTGTGGCAGAGATTTATACAAAGCTCAAGATTGCCGAATGTCGGAGTGTCTTGTAGTATTTGAGCATGGCATTTTTCTCTAAAAAATTGGGCATTGATCTGGGTACGGCTAATACTCTAGTTTTCGTGCCGGGCAAGGGGGTGGTTTTAAACGAGCCTTCGGTGGTCGCTATTTCTCTTGAAGACAACAAAATTTTGGCGGTTGGCAATGAGGCAAAAACAATGATAGGCCGTACACCAAAAGCCATAGTCGCTTACAGGCCGATGAAAGATGGCGTGATCGCTGATTATAAAGTAACGGAGGTGATGCTTTCTTATTATATGAAAAAAGCCTTGGGCGGCTGGCAGTTTATAAAACCGGAAGTGCTGATTTCAGTGCCGGCGGGAGTGACTTCTACCGAACGGCGAGCGGTGATAGAAGCAGCCATGAAAGCGGGAGCCAAGAACGCTTATGTGGTTAAAGAGCCAATACTGGCTGCCATCGGAGCCGGCATTCCCATTTATGAAGCCAAAGGTCACATGGTGGCCGATATTGGCGGAGGCACTACCGATGTGGCGGTGATATCGCTCGGCGGCATTGTTTCGGCCACTTCAGTAAAATGCGCCGGCAACAAAATTGACGAAAGCATAACTGATTACGTAAAAAAAACTTTCAATCTGGCCATTGGAGATAAAACAGCTGAAGATATAAAAATTAAAATAGGATCAGCTTTGCCTATAGACGAAGAACTCTCCATTGTCATAAAAGGCCGGGATCTTATTTCGGGTCTGCCGCGATCGGTTGAAATAAAAACCAACGAAATTGTGAAAGCAATTTCAAGAGAATTGAGGGAAATAATAAAAGCAATCAAAGACGTCTTGCAGGAAACACCGCCGGAATTGGCGTCAGATATAATGGACGAAGGACTCATTATGACCGGAGGAACTTCTGCTCTTCGAAACCTTCCTGAACTGGTTTTCAGAAGGGTTGGGGTAAAAGCCATCATGGCAGAAAATCCTCTTTATTGTGTTGCCAAAGGCACCGGTATTGCTCTAGAGCATCTGAATGCTTATAAAAGAGTGATTGTCGCCAAAAGATAAATAAAAATGCATCACGCCAATATCATAATAAACAAAGGGAGTTGCAAAGATTTTGTTTTTGATATTTTAGAAAAAGATTTAAATTTTAATGTTAAAGCCAATCCGGATTTTTTACTCTTTGAAAATGAATCTTTTGGCATTGATGATGCTCGGGATTTGGCGCTGTGGACGATCGGCAAACCCCTAGTTGGCGAGATGAAAGTTTCTCTGCTCATAATAAAATCGATCACCCCAGAGGCCCAAAACGCTTTGCTTAAAGTTTTGGAGGAGCCGCCGCCGGGGACTTATATTTTTATCAATTTAGAAAGTTTAGGCGGCATTTTACCAACTTTTCTTTCCAGAGTGAGGATTTTAGATTTGATCGGGATTTCTGAAAAATCCGACGTATCGTCGAGTAAAGACATCGGCTCCAAATTTCTTCATTCCGATATAAAAGAGAAGTTCTCAATTGCTCGTTCTCTTTCAAAAAAAGAAGATAAGAATGAAATGAAGGAGCTGATCAAAAATTTTGAGGAAATTGCTTATAAAAATAATTTTAAACCGACAGATTTGAAAAATATTCTCACCGCCAAAATTTTTGCTTCCACTAGAGGCTCTTCTCCCAAAATGCTTATTGAATGGCTCTCGTGTGTGATATAATTTACATATGTTTGATTTTTCAGATTTAAAAGAAAAAAGCAAAGATATTGAAAATTGGCTAGCCAAAGAACTGTCGGTTATTCGTACCGGCAGAGCGACTTCGGCTATTCTCGATTTTGTACAGATAGAAGCTTACGGCTCAAAAATGGCTATTAAAGAATTGGCTAATATTACGGTGGAAGATGCCAAAACAATAAGAATAGAACCGTGGGATCTAAGTATTGGTAAAAGCATTGAGAAAGCCATAATTTCTTCCAATTTGGGACTCTCGGTTTCGCCGTTTGATAAGGGTTTGAGAATTATTTTTCCTGATCTGACTGCTGAAAGGCGAGAGCAATTTATAAAAGTATCCAGACAAAAATTTGAAGAAGCCAAAGTGTCACTGCGAAATTTGCGGGACAAAACCTGGAAAGCAATAGAAGAAAAAGAAAAAAGCGGTGGCATGGGCGAAGATGATAAATTCAGATTGAAAGAAGAAATGCAGAAAATAATAGATGAGAGTAATAAAAAACTGGAAGAATTAACTGCGAGAAAAGAAACAGAGATTAAAATTTAAATAAATGGCCTTTATAATTTTTTTGATTGTTTTGGGTGTTCTTGTGTTTGTCCACGAGCTCGGGCATTTTTTGGTTGCCAAAAGGGCGGGAGTGAAGGTGGATGAATTCGGATTTGGCTATCCGCCTAGAGCTTGGGTAATCGGCGAGAAATGGGGGACTTTGTTTACTTTGAACTGGGTTCCATTTGGCGGCTTTGTAAAAATTGTTGGGGAAGATTATGAGCCGCCTTCGCCAGAAGAATCTGGCTTCGGCGAGCCAAAGGAAAATCTTTCCTTTACTCAAGTTTCCAAAAAATGGCAGGCGGCAATGCTTGTGGCTGGAATCACTTTCAATATTCTTTTTGCTTGGCTGCTTTTTTCTTTGGGTTTTATGATTGGGTTGCCGACTCCGGTAGATAATAATTTCGGTGGAGAAGTCAAAAATCCGGCCCTAACTATAACTGGTCTTCTCGATAGCTCTCCGGCTCAAAAAGCGGGTCTCAAAACCGGTGATAAAATCAAAAATATTTCTTTAGCAAACGGAAAAGTGCTTCAGGCATTAAATCCCGAAGATGTTTCAAATTTTATAAATAACTCTTTAGGTCAAGTTGATGTGGAGGTTCTTCGCGGAGGAAAAATTTTGGATTTCAAACTCACACCGGAAATGGAGATAGAAAATGGTAGAAAAATAATAGGCATCAGTATGGATATGGTTGGCACCCTCTATTTGCCGATTCACAAAGCTATTTACGAAGGAGGCAAAACCACTTTAAGACTCTCTTATCTGACAGTTGCGGGAATTGCAAATTTAATCAAAGATGCGGTGAGGGGTCATGCGGATATTTCTCAAGTAGCCGGTCCAGTTGGTATTATTGGTTTAGTGGGGGATGCATCAAAGCTCGGCTTCGCATATCTGCTTACTTTCACGGCTCTTATTTCTGTGAATTTAGCAATAATAAATTTAATACCATTCCCGGCTCTCGACGGCGGCCGCATTCTTTTCGTCGCCATTGAGGGCATCACCAAAAGAAAAATCAATCCTAAAGTGGCCCACACTTTAAACACCATCGGCTTCGCTCTCCTTATCGTTGTTATGCTTATAGTCACCTATCGTGATGTTTTAAGATTGTTTTAAAATACTTGTTTTTGGAGTATTATAAGAATATGAGACAATCGCAACTTTTTACTAAAACTAGGCGCGAAGCGCCGGCAGATGAGACGGCCAAAAATGCGCAACTTTTGGTTAGAGGGGGGTTTATTCATAAAGAAATGGCAGGAGCATATGATTTTCTGCCGCTTGGACTTCTGGTTTTGAAAAAAATTGAAAATATTATACGCGAAGAAATGAATGCTATCGGCGGACAGGAAATACTGATGACTTCTCTTCAAGATCCGGAAATTTGGAAGGCGACCAATAGATGGGATATTGAAAAAGTAGACACTTGGTTTAAAACAAAACTTCAAAACAATACGGAACTCGGTTTGGCATTTACTCACGAAGAGCCGATCACGCGGATTATGGTCAATCAAATTCGTTCGTACAAAGATTTGCCTTTTTCGGCCTATCAATTTCAAACTAAATTCAGAAATGAATCAAGGGCCAAGAGCGGCATTTTGAGAGTAAGAGAATTCATCATGAAAGATTTGTATTCTTTTGATAAAGATGAAGAAGGTCTCAATGATTTTTACGAAAAAGCCTCTGATGCTTATATCAAAATTTTCAACAGGGTTGGCTTGGGCGATAAAACATATAAAACATTTGCCTCCGGCGGAGTATTTTCAAAATACAGCCATGAATTTCAAACTCTTTGCGAAACTGGCGAGGACATTATTTTTGTAAATGAAAACAAAAAATTTGCGGTCAATAAAGAAGTATTCACTGACGAAGTTCTAGTTGACTTAGGTGTTTCCAAGAATGAATTTGTAGAAAAGAAAGCGATTGAAGTCGGAAATATTTTCAAACTTGGCGCCAGATTTTCTGAAGCTCTGGGTTTATTTTATATTTCTGAAAATGGAGAAAAATTACCGGTGGTCATGGGTAGCTATGGCATTGGTCCATGCAGAGTCATGGGCACTATCGTGGAGTTGTTCGCAGACGAGAAAGGAATTGTCTGGCCAGAGTCTGTGGCACCGTTTAAATTGCATTTGATTGAAATTACTTCGGATAAACCTGAAGTTAAAGAAATGACGGAAAAGATTTATAAAGAAATAGGTGAAAGCAATGTTTTGTATGATGACCGCGATCTGCGCGCCGGAGAAAAATTCGCCGATGCAGATCTTTTGGGTATGCCTTACCAGATTATTGTAAGCGAGAAAAACATAGCTCAAGGAAAATTGGAATTGAAAACCAGAAAGACAGGTGAGACAAAAATGGTCTCTGAAGCCGAAATTTTTTGTCTGTGACGAACTCCTAAATTTATGCTAGATTATCCGTATGTTCAAAGAGAAATTGGAGCAATGGAAACGCGTTTTGCGCAATGATATAGGTATTGATTTGGGAACGGCCAATATGCTGGTTTATGTGCGCGGCAAAGGCATCATCTTAAACGAGCCCTCGGTGGTTGCCGTCAATCAAAAAACCGGTCAGGTCGTCGCTGTCGGAGCGGAAGCAAAAAATATGCTCGGCCGAACGCCGCCGCACATTATCGCGGTGCGGCCCATTGTTGATGGAGTTATTTCTGATTTTGAAGTAACGGAAGAAATGATTCATTACCTTTTAAACAAAGCTCAAGCGATATCAAAAAAAATATTAGGACCGAGAGTGGTAGTAGGAGTGCCTTCCGGTATTACCAATGTGGAGACAAGAGCAGTCAGAGATGCTACCAGAAATGTTGGGGCCAGCGAAGTGCACATAGTAGAAGAGCCTATGGCGGCTGCTATTGGCATGCACTTGCCAATAAACGAACCTATTGGCAATATGGTTATTGACATAGGGGGCGGCACGGCTGATATTGCCGTCATATCTTTGGGGGGTGTTGTCAGTTCTAAAAATGTGCGCATCGCCGGAGACAAATTAAATAATGACATTGCTTCTTATATAAGAAGCGAATTTAAAATAGTTATTGGAGAAAAAACGGCTGAAAGCATTAAAATAGCCATCTGCTCTCTTTTGCCGGAAGAATCTCCGCTCGAGACATCTGCCAGAGGTCGGGATCTTATCACCGGACTGCCGCGGGAAGTGGTGGTCACTGATTCCGATGTGAGAGATGCAGTTTCGCGTTCAATTGAAAGGCTGGTTGAAGCTACCAAAGAAGTACTGGAAATCACTCCGCCGGAAATACTTTCTGATATTATGCATCGCGGCATTTATCTTGCCGGCGGGGGTGCTCTTATAAAAGGGTTTTCCAAAGTTTTGGAACAAGAAATAAAAATACCGGTTTATATTGCAGATGATCCTCTAACTTGTGTGGTTCGCGGTACCGGCATAATTTTGGAAAAACTTGAGAAGTTCAAAGAAATATTAATTACTGATGAAAATGACATTTCTAATAAAGCATACTAAACAAAACTTATTTGAAAGAAGTTTTTTTAAAATACTCATAATATTTTTACTGATTTTAATATTTGTTTTTACATTCGGTTTTTCTAATACGGTCCGTTCTTTGGCATTAAACACTCTGTCTCCTTTATTTTCTACCGGTGATTATTTTTATAAAAATCTAGATCAAATACCAAATTTCTTTTCTGACAAAAATAAACTAATGGAAGAAAATACGGCATTATCGTCAGAATTAGAAAATTTACGTATTAGTATTGCCGATTATGAATCCATAAAATCTGAAAACCAAGTTTTACGCGAAGAGCTTAAAATAAAGCCGGCAGAAAATTCTATAACAGCTGCAGTTTACGCCAGACCTCCACAAATACCGCTCGATTCCTTGCTTTTAGATAAGGGTATGGCGGATGGATTAAATAACGGTGATCTGATTTTGGCCGGTGAAAGAGTTTTGATCGGCAAAATTGTCAAAGTTTCCAAAAACAGAGCAACGGCAGCTCTCAATTCTTTTGTCGGAGCCACTACTTATGGTTATATAGCCAGAACCAATGAACCAATAGAAGTGAGTGGGGTAGGTGGCGGCGGCATAGAAGCCAAAGTACCCATCGATTTTGATATCGCAGTCGGAGATCAAATAATGACAACTGGTTCTGTTCGATATCTAACTGCAGTTGTCGGATCAATCGAAGAAGATCGTTCATCTGGTATTAAAAATGTTTTGATGTCTTTGCCGGTCAACGTCTCAGAAGTTAACATTGTATTCATCTCTCCCCTTATTAGCGAGTAATTTTAATTAAATAATGTACAGAGTTTTATTTTTTATCGCTATTATAATTATTCCGGTTATTTTCAGCTGGTGGCTTTTTATACCGATGGCTTTGCTTTATGTTTATCTCGCCAAATTGCCGTATGAAATGATATTGGCCGGAATCATACTTGACTCTGTTTATTATTTTGGCAATGGATTTTGGGCTAAATACCCATTAACCATATTTTCTCTAATCCTCATTATTTTAGCTTTCTTTTTGAGCAAAAGAATCCATTGGTCGGAAGTTATATAATACAAAATAAACATGATCGGGACTTTTAAAAGGATTACACACAAGTTTAAGAAGAGGAATTACAAGGACATAGATCCCGATGAAATTTTTCTTGACTCAAAAAATCTGCCGGAGTTTGATGCTAATCAGTTTGAAGGCCGATTGGAAAAGCCGATTTCTCCAAAAGCCTTTACGATTTTTGGTGTCGTCTGCCTTTTTGTAGTTACTGTTTTTTTGATAAAATTCGGATCTTTACAAATAGTTCAAGGTTCTGAATATAGAGAAAGAAGCGAAAATAATATGTTGAAGCAGATCTTGATAGTGGCCCCAAGGGGCGCCATATATAGTCGAGACGGAGTTGAACTTGCCTGGAACAAACAATCCGAAATTGGAGATGATTATCCATTGCGCGAGTATATTGGGGTCTCGGGTTTTGGGAGTCTTCTAGGATTTGTAAAATATCCGGCTAAGGACAAGTCAGGATTTTATTACGAAGAAGAAATTTTACCAAAAGACGGAGCGGAACTTTATTTGAATGAAATACTTGCCGGCAAAAATGGCTCAAAGCTCACCGAGACTTCTGTTAGCGGAGAAATAATTTCTCAAAGCGTTGCAGAGCCTCCTCAAAATGGTGAGAACGCGACTCTTTCAATAGACAGTCGGGTTCAGCAAAAATTTTACGAAATAATGAGCGGCTTGGCTGGTCAAGTCGGTTTCCAGGGCGGAGCCGGAGTGATTATGGACGTGAATTCAGGAGAAATATTGGCCATGAGCAGCTTTCCTAGTTATGATTCTGCGACAATGACTCTCGGCAGCGATGTGCAGAAAATAGAAAGTTATTACAATGACCCGAGTAATCCATTTTTAAACAGGGTGATATCGGGACTTTATGCTCCGGGTTCAATAGTCAAACCATTTTTGGCTTTGGCCGCTCTGCAGGAAAAAGTTATTACTCCGGAAAAGATAATAATCAGCACCGGCCAAATTGAAGTACCCAACCCGTATGATTCTAGTAAGCCTTCTATTTTTAAGGACTGGAGAGTCAATGGTCCGGTGGATATGAGACGCGCTATCGCTGTTTCTTCAGATGTTTATTTTTATGAAATTGGCGGCGGATTTGGCGACCAGCCCGGGCTTGGTATAGACAGAATTAAAAAATATTTGGAAGCTTTTGGTTTTACTAAAAAAACAGGATTTGATACCCAAAAAGAGGCGACTGGTGTAATTCCCGATCCGGCCTGGAAAGCAAAAACTTTCCCGGGTGATATGTGGCGAATTGGGGATACTTACAATACCGCTATCGGTCAATATGGCGTTCAGATCACTCCCATCCAGGCGGTGGTTGCCGTCTCTGCCATCGCCAATGGGGGAACATTGCTGACTCCGTCGATGCTTTTTACTTCCACTTCTACAGTTGCAACAGGAACAAAAGTTCCCATAGACCAAGCAAATTTTCAAATAGTGAGAGAAGGAATGCGACAAGGTGTGACTGAAGGCGGCACAGCTGCCGGTTTAAATACCAGCGGCGTTGATGTTGCCGGTAAAACCGGTACGGCGGAGTTGGGTTCAAAAAAGCAATTTGTAAATTCTTGGGTCATAGGCTTTTTCCCTTACGAAAAACCCAAATATGCTTTTGCAGTTGTTATGGAAAAGGGCCCGGTCACAAATCTTCTTGGCGGCACCTACGTCATGCGCACTCTCCTCGACTGGATGGCGATCAACACGCCGGAGTATTTGAAGAATGAATAAAGTATAATTAAAAATATGAAATCTGTTTTTAAAAATATTTTAGTTAAAATTTTGGGATGGCAGGTCAGGAGGTTAAGAAAGAAAAATGATTTTAAAATTATAGGAGTGGTAGGGAGCATAGGAAAGACGAGTACCAAATTGGCTATTGCCAAAGTTTTGGAATCGGGGAAGAAGGTGAGATATCAGGAGGGAAATTACAATGAGATAATAAGCGTACCCCTGATATTTTTTGGCCACAAAATGCCGGAGATTTGGAATATTTTTGAATGGATAAAAATTATTTTTCAAAATGAGTGGCAAATATGGAGAGAATTTCCTTTTGATGTTGTAGTGACAGAACTTGGTACTGACGCGCCGGGGCAGATAAGCCAATTTAGAAAGTATTTACTTTTGGATATTGCTGTTATTACTGCTATCGCTCCGGAGCATATGGAATTTTTTAAAACTATTGAAAATGTTGCTGAAGAAGAGTGGTCCGTGAGATATTTTAGCGATCTCACCTTTGTAAACAGGAATTTATGTCGGATTTTACCTAAAGATTTTGACCACAGCAATGTAATTTTTTACGGCAAAGATTTTGACCCTATTTATAAATATGAAGCAGTCTCTCCGGTGCAATTATATTCTATAAGTATAGCTATTATTATTGCCAAAAATTTAAATATTTCTAATGACAAAATTATAAAAGCTGTGAGCGAAATAAAAAGTTTTTCAGGCAGAATGGCTAAACTGAAAGGAATAAAAAATTCCACAATAATAGACGACACTTATAATGCCAGCCCCGATGCAGTCAAAATGGCTCTTGATACTCTCTATAATTGGCCAGCTTCGCAGAGAATAGCCATTTTGGGAATGATGAATGAGCTTGGCGCTGTATCGGAAGAAGAACACAAAAAAGTGGGGCAATATTGCAATCCTAAATTTTTGGATTTTGTCGTGACAGTTGGCAAAGATGCAGATCTATTTTTAGCCAAGGCAGCAAAAGAAAACGGCTGTTTAGTTTACGAAGCAAAAAACTCTACTGATGCCGGCAAATTTGTAGCGGAAAAAATAAAAGAAGGCGCCGTCATTTTAGCCAAGGGTTCCCAAAATGGGGTTTTTACCGAAGAAGCTCTTAAACCTCTACTTGCCGACAAATCAGACATTTCCAAGCTCGTCCGCCAAGACAAATATTGGATGGACAAAAAACAGTTGACCCCACTCAGCGAGGTTGACTTTTAACTCTAACCGCCTATAATACTGATTCCATTATTTTAATTTAATAACATGGAGGAAAAAGAATACCTGACAAAAGAAAAATATAAGACTCTTTCTGAAGAGTTTGATTATTTGAGGAAAACAAAGCGCAGAGAAGTAGCTGAGCAATTGGAATACGCCAAATCTTTGGGCGATCTTTCCGAAAATGCCGAGTACCACGAGGCACGCGATATGCAGGGGGTGGTGGAAGACAGGATTCAAAAATTGGAAGATATCCTTAAAAATGCCGTCATAATATCTTCCCATGGAACCGAAGCTGTTGTCATCGGATCTGAAGTGACGGTAACTAAAAACGAGAATAAAGATGAAAAAATATACACAATAGTCGGGGGTGAAGAGTCGGATCTTTTTTTGGGCAAAATATCAGTACATTCTCCGTTCGGGGAAGCTATAATGGGTAAGAAAAAAGGCGAGTCTTTCACCTATAATGCACCTTCCGGCCCTATCACTTATAAAATAATTGAGATAAAATAGAAGCATGGCTTCTTTGGAAGAAATCCGTGCCGCTAGGTTAAAAAAACTAGAGACTCTTAAAGGAATGGGTGTTGATCCTTATCCCGCAAAAACAGAGAGGGATTTTGAAATTGGGAAATTAGTAGAAAACTTTGAAAAATTACTGAACGAAAATAAAAAAGTAACCATTGCCGGCAGAATAATGGCTCTGCGGGCCCAGGGGGCGATTATCTTTTGCGATCTTTTTGACGGTACCCATTTGACAGGCTCAGGGCAAGTGGGTAAGTTCCAAATATTATTAAAAAAAGGCGAGGGGGTTGATGAAAAAAGTTTTGATTTATTTTTGGAGGTGGTTGATATAGGAGACTTCATTCAGGCGACTGGCACTCTTTTTACCACCAAAAGGGAAGAAAAGACTCTCCAAGTTTCCAGTTGGAAAATGCTGACCAAAAGCTTGCGGCCGCTGCCCGAGAAATGGCACGGTCTTACCGATATAGAAGAACGTTATCGTAGAAGATATTTGGATTTTTTGATGGATAGCGAATTGCGGGATTTGATCGTCAAAAAATCCAAATTTTGGGATGTGACACGCGAGTTTATGAAAAAAGAAGGATTTTTGGAAGTGGAAACACCAACACTGGAACTGACAACCGGCGGGGCAGAGGCAGAACCGTTCAAGACGCATCACAACGATTTTGATTTGGATATGTATCTGCGCATTTCGGTCGGTGAGCTATGGCAAAAAAGGCTCATGGCGGCCGGTTTCCCCAAGACTTTTGAAATAGGCAGAATTTATAGAAACGAAGGCAGCAGCCTGGAACATTTGCAAGAATTTACCAATATGGAATTTTACTGGGGCTATGCTGACTACCGCGACGGCATGGAACTGGTAAAAAGACTTTATAGAAAAGTAGCTCAGGAGGTTTTTGGTAAAACAAAATTTACCACTCGCGGACACACTTTTGATTTGGCGGATGAATGGGTTTTGATTGATTATACCGAAGAAATGAAAAAACAAATAAGCATCGATATAAATACCGCTACTGTAAAAGAAATGGAGAAAAAGTTGGATGAACTTCATATAAAATACGAAGGTGAAAATAAAGAACGCCTGACAGATTCGCTTTGGAAATATTGCCGTAAAAATATTTCAGGCCCGGCCTTTTTGATCAATCACCCTGTTCTTATTGCACCTTTGGCAAAATCAAATCCAGATGGAAAGACTGTCCAAATGTTTCAGCCGATAATAGCCGGAAGTGAAATGGGCAGGGGATATTCGGAACTCAATGACCCAATGGACCAAAAATTGCGTTTTGAAGCTCAGCAAAAATTGATTGATTCGGGAGACAAAGAAGCCATGATGCCCGACTGGGAATTTGTAGAAATGCTCGAACATGGTATGCCTCCCACATGTGGATTTGGTTATCCAGAGAGACTCTTTGCTTTTCTCGCGGACAAACCCGTCCGTGAACTGCAAACTTTCCCTCTCATGCGTCCGAAAGAATAATTTAAAAAAATCTAAACTCAAAAATCCGCTCTAAAATATGGCGGATTTTTGTTTTATAGAAAAGAAAATAAGTTATCCACTTATCCACAGGTGGAAGTGGTAGACGAGTATAGTGAGGTGGTATAAGATGGAACCAAGTGGGAAGAAGTGGATAACGTGTTTTGGGGTAAATTTTAATCCAATGCTCATAGGAGAATATACACACAGTATAGATGACAAGAACAGAGTTTCTCTGCCATCTAAGTTTCGTTCTCTTATGGGCAAGAAGATTGTAGTTACTCCAGGCTTGGATCAATGTTTGTTTGTCTTCACGGTTAAAGAGTGGGAAAAAATTTCAGAGAGGATGTCGGAGAATTCTTCAATGCTTAGTGCCGACATGAGGAGCTTCACCAGATATATGTTCGGTGGAGCAAGCGAAGTTGAAGTGGATAATATCGGACGAGTTCTAGTTCCGGATTTCCTGCGGGAGCGCGCCAATCTCAAAACCAAAGTGGTTTTGATTGGAGTGCAGAACCGGGTGGAAATATGGAACGAGAAGTCGTGGACCGATTACAAGAAGCAAGTGGAGAAGGGAGCTGATAGTTTGGCAGAAAAATTATCAGGTCTGGGCATCATGTAAGGATACACTTATGGCTCACGAAAGTGTTCTTTTAAAAGAAACAATAGACGGACTCTCTCTTGTTGATGGAGACATCTACTTGGATGCTACTGTTGGTTCCGGCGGCCATATGGAGGAAGTTTGGAGAAGGATGAAAGATAGAGTGGTGATTTCTGGGATCGATGCGGATGAAATGTCCATTTCGATAGCCAAAGAAAAACTAGACCTATCCGGAGCCAAACCAAAACTTGCGGTGCTTAACTTTAGAAATATTGATAAAGCGCCTGAAATTCTTGGCATTCAAAATCCAACCAAAATTTTATTTGATCTTGGTTGGAGCACCGACCAATTTGATGAAGGTGGAAGAGGTTTCAGCTTCCAAAAAGATGAGCCGCTCATCATGACTTTCAAAAGCAATGCTGGAGATGAAGACACGACCGCTTACGATGCAGTGAATTTTTGGAGTGAAGAAAATCTGGCGAGTGTTTTGTACGGATATGGAGAGGAAAGATATGGGAGGAGAATTGCCAAGGCCATTGTAGAGAGGAGGAGAGAGAAAGCCATTGAAACCTCAAGTGAGCTGTCTGAAATTGTGAAAAACGCGGTACCCATATTTTATCGCTTCGGCAGAATTAATCCGGCTACCAAGACTTTTCAAGCCATACGAATAGCGGTTAACGACGAATTGCGCGCCTTGGAGGAAGGCATTAAAAAAGGCTTTGAAATTTTAGGGAATGGCGGGCGGATGGCGGTGATTTCATTTCATAGTTTGGAGGACAGAATAGTTAAGAATTCTTTCAAATCGTTAGCGGTAGAAAATAAAGGAGAAATTATAAATAAAAAGCCAATTACGCCAAGCATTGATGAAATAAACAGAAATCCAAGATCTCGAAGCGCCAAACTGAGGATCCTTCAAAAAATTTCAGGATAAATAAAAAAATGAACAATATTATAATACAAAGAACAAAAGCGCTGGTGATGCATAAAACCTCTAATTATGCATTGATCGCTCTTATTTTTGCTGCTGCTCTCTCTTATGTATATTTTGCAAATGTGGCTGTTCGCACTCTGACTGTTCTCCAAAAAACCAATGAGCAGGTTCAATCTCTAAGTGTAGAAGTAAGTGAGATGGAATCAGAGCACCTTTCAGTTGAAAATAATATAAATGCAGCAAAAGCAGTGCAACTCGGTTTTGTGGAGGTTAATAATCCGACCTTTATAATGAAAACTTCTAAAAATACTGCTCTTTCTCTTAAAACAGATTAAAATAAAATGACCGGAAGGATTCGATTTATATCCATCGTCATAATCATATTGGCGCTCTTCATGTCCATTCGTTTGTATTTTGTACAAATAGTTTATGGCGGATCATTCGTTTCTGATGCCGAGAGGCAAAATATAAACGAAAATACTATTTCCTACGACCGGGGAGATATTTATTTTGAAAGCAAAACGGGAGAGACCATACCGGCGGCAATTTCTCGGTCCGGCTTTACCGTTGCCATAAATCCCCAAATTATAAAGGATCCGGAAGAAATTTATAAAAGTTTAAGTCAAGTCTTGGCTATAAATAAAGAAGAATTTTTGGCCAAAGCAGGAAACAAGGACCTTGTCTATTATGAAGTGGCTCAAAATTTGAACGCTGAAACCACTGATAAAATAAAAGCCTTAAATATTTATGGCGTTACTATCTCTACCGACAAATGGCGTTTTTATCCCGGCGGCAAATTAGCTTCCAATGTTATCGGTTTCGTCGGTTACAGTGGAAATGAACTGGCCGGCCGCTATGGCTTGGAGAGATATTATGAAGATACTCTGAAAAGAGATCCTTCAGAAGCTTATAATAATTTTTTTGCTCAATTCTTTTCAAATGTTAAAGGATCCCTGAGTAATTCTCCACAGCAAGAAGGCAATATCGTTACTTCAATTGAGCCGTCGGTGCAACTTTTTCTTGAAGATGAATTAGAAAATACCAGAAAAAAGTGGGGAAGCGACCAGGCTGGGGGCATAATTATCGATCCGACAAACGGAGAAATAATAGCTATGGCGTGGAATCCTACTTTTGATTTGAATAATTTTAAAGAAAGCGACGTTAATCTTTTTGGCAATCCTTTGGTGGAAGGCAGATACGAAATGGGTTCCATTATTAAATCACTGACTATGTCAATTGGTCTTGATACCGGTACTGTCACTGCCAGCTCCACTTACAATGATACGGGTTGCACGACATTAAACAGTAAAAAAATATGCAATTATGACGGCGTGGCTCGGGGCGTCATACCCATGCAGCAAATTCTTAATCAATCATTAAACTTGGGTGCGGCTCATGTGGCTCTGGCTGTCGGCAATCAAAAATTTGCGGAATATATGAAAAATTTTGGCGTTGGCACCGAGACTGGCATTGATTTACCAAATGAAGGAGTGGGTCTTATTAGTAATCTTGACAGTAGCAGGCAAATTGAAATTGCCACTGCTGCTTACGGCCAAGGTGTCGCTTTTACTCCTATAGAAACAGTGAGAGCTCTTTCTGCTTTGGCTAATGGTGGCAGCCTGATAACTCCCCATATAGTGAAAAGAATAGATTATGATAATGGTCTGTCAAAAAAAGTATCCTTCGCTCCCGACAAGCAGGTAATTAAAAAAGAAACTTCGGAAGAAATCACCAGAATGCTGGTTAACGTAGTTGATGTGGCTTTGCGAAACGGCACCGCCAAGATTCCTGGCTATTCTATTGCTGCCAAAACCGGTACAGCTGAAATGACGGATGAAGGCAAGCCCGGATATGTGCCCGGCAAATACCTACATTCTTTCTTTGGATATTTTCCGGCTTACAACCCCAGATTTTTAGTTTTTCTTTTTCACACTTACCCTAAGAATGTTAAATATGCCTCCGAAACTCTAACCGATCCGTTCCTCGAAATCACTAAATTTCTTATAAACTATTACCAAATTCCACCCGATCGTCCCGAGGATGTGACAACCAACATGCAATAAAAAATGGCGCCGCGTAAATCTTGTCCCCGCGACGCCTTATGGTTTTCAAACCATTTTTTCATTTTTTCTTGTTTCCCACGTCTCCTCGGCTCTACTTCTCATGCCAGCGCCTTTACAGACGCAATAGCAAAGGCCTACAATGAGAAGAGCCAGAAAAACCGCAGATATGATCACTGCTTTGAGTATCATAGAGAAACTCCTTCCAAAAATAAAACTAACACAAGATGCTAAAAATGTAAATGCTTGTGACCTCACAGAGAATTGAACTCTGATTCTTGCCTTGAGAAGGCAATGTCCTAACCGTTAGACGATGAGGCCTTAAATTTCATTATACACAACTTGCTATTTTATTTCAAAAAATGGCGTTGTATAATTCAAGTAAGTTAATGGTCGTTTTATTTATAAGAAATTAAAAGTTAAAATAAATTTTATGCAAAAAGTAGCATATTGGCTCTTGGTTGTCGGCGGTCTTAACTGGCTCTTGGTTGGTCTTTTGAGCTGGGATATAGGAGAATTGTTTGGCGGACAGGGAGCTATTATCTCAAGGATCATTTACATCCTTGTCGGTCTTTCCGCATTGGTCATGATCTTCAAGCCGAAGTCTTCTGCTCCAGGTGCTTCTCAGATGTAAAGACAATATAAATAGAGTAATAAACAATGCGCCCTTTGAAGGTGCATTGTTTGTTGTATAATTAAACATATGGAATACAAATTTCCTTTGCCAAAAGCTCCTTTTGAAAATCCTGAGGAAGAGATTTCTCACCTGCGTAAATTAATTGCTGAGAAAGAAAAGGATTTGGAGGATATTGGTTTAAAAAAAGAAACTCTGACGCCAGCCAGAGAAGTGCTGGCACAATATAAGGTAACTTCGGTCACCGGGACGCTTCATCCCGAATACGAGATAAAAAAAGAAGAAGTTGAAAAAATAGCTTTAAAACTTTCTCCCGAGGAGCATGACAAACAGATAAATGAACTTGTAAAATTAGCCAAAGAAAAAGGCATTAAAAATGCCCTTTCGGTGGTGGAAAAAATGGCAAATTTCCATATCACCGATGATTTCCACAGGTTTATTTCCGAATATTTGAAAGAGGGTTTTACTATCTCCGGCATGGATGCCAAAGAAAAAATTTCCAAAGGTCTCAATATGTCCCTTTATGAAATTTTAATACCAGAGGAATCTGACAAAGATAATATCAAATCCAGCCTGGAAGAAGTAATTTCCGGTATGGAGCAATTTTATTCTGGCATGCTGTCCATTTCCGACTCCGATAAAAAGGCAGAGAGCTGGATGTCACTAGAGATTGCCAACGCCAACTTTTCACAAGAAATAGTTTTTTATGTAGCTGTGCCAACCTCGAGGAAAAATCTTTTTGAAAAACAAATTCTTTCGGTATTCCATAATGCCAAAATTACCGAGAAGCCAGATGATTACAATATTTTCAATGAGACGGGACAAACCGCCGGTGTTTCTGCTGCATTTACCAAAAATCCTATTTATCCCATAAAAACTTATGAGAGTTTTATGCACGATCCGCTCAACGCCATCCTTTCGTCCTTTTCAAAAGTAAACAGGGATGGGGAGGGGGCGGCTATACAGCTTATTTGGTCTCCAGTTGGAGATAAATATGTTAAAAAATACAAGGATGCTTTAGATAAAATACAAAAAGGCACGCCACTCAAAGAAGCCATAGATATACCAGATAGCGTCCCAGGGGAAATTTTTCACACCTTTAAAGATGTTTTTGGATCTTCAAAAACAAAAGATAAAGAAAAGGAAGGGGAAAAATCTGAACCTATTGATCAGGGCGCCATTGAAGAAATCAGGCGCAAGATAGCGGCGCCCATAGTTAGGTGTAATTTGAGGCTTCTGGCTTCTTCCACTACCACAGAGGAAGCTGATGAGATTGTAAATAGCCTCAAATCAAGCTTCAACCAGTTTGACAATACATTGGGCAATTCTCTTAAATGGAAAAAGGCCGAAAAGGGAGATTTGCGCAGCTTAGTAAAAAATTTCAGCTTCCGCATTTTTGACGACAATGCCGCTTTGCCTATGAACTTGCGGGAAGTAACCAGCATTATACATTTCCAAACTAAAGCAGTCAGCGCCTCCGAAGGCTTACGGCAATCTCGATCGGCTACGGCTCCGGCGCCGCTCGATATAGGCAAAGAAGGAATACTGCTTGGAATAAATAATCACCGCAATATCGGCACAGAAATAAGAATGACCGAAGACGACCGGCTGAGACATTTTTATTGTATAGGGCAAACTGGCACCGGCAAAACCACTCTTCTTAAAGAAATGATTATTCAGGATATGCAAGCGGGTCACGGCGTTTGTATGATTGATCCTCACGGTTCTGATCTTCAAGATGTCATAGCGAATGTGCCGCTCGATCGTTTCGACGATGTTATTTATTTTGATCCAGCTTACACACAGAGGCCGATGGCGCTCAATATGCTTGAATTTGATGAAAATTTTCCCGAGCAAAAAACTTTCGTAGTCAACGAACTTTTCAGCATTTTCCAAAAGCTTTATGGCGCTATCCCAGAATCAATGGGCCCGGCTTTTGAGCAATATTTCAGAAACTCGGCGCTTCTCGTTATGGAAGATCCGAGCTCGGGCAATACTTTGGTTGATATGTCGCGAGTGCTTTCAGACAAAACTTATAGGAATTTTAAAATAACTAAATGCAAAAATCCTTTGGTCAAACAATTTTGGATTAATGCCGAAAAAACAACCGGTGAGCAAGGTTTGGCCAACTATGTCCAGTATGTTACCAACAAATTTGATGTGTTTTTGGCAAACGAAATTATGCGGCCGGTTATCGCTCAAGAAAAATCATCATTCAATTTCCGCGACATAATGGATAATAAAAAAATTCTGCTGGTCAATCTTTCCAAAGGCCGTCTGGGAGACATTAATGCCAATTTAATCGGTCTTGTTTTGGTAGGCAAAATTTTGATCGCGGCTCTTTCTCGGGTGGATATGTTTGGCGGAGATTTCCCACCTTTTTATCTTTACATAGACGAATTTCAAAATATAACCACTGATTCCATTTCCACCATTCTTTCCGAGGCTAGAAAATACAAACTTTCCCTCAATATTGCTCACCAGTTTATCGCTCAGTTGGAAGAGGGGATTCGCGAGGCCGTTTTCGGCAATGTTGGCTCAATCTGCGCTTTTAGAGTTGGCGCCGAAGATTCGGAAACTCTGGAAAACCAATTTACTCCCACTTTTTCCAAAAGCGATTTGATGAACATAGACAATCGCAATGCCTACTTGCGTCTCTTGGTGAACGGCAAGCCGGCCAAGCCTTTTAATATTGAAGTGCCTCCGCCGCCGCAGGGCAACAGAGATCAGATAGAAAAATTAAAAGAAATGTCATATCTCAAATATGGCAGACCTCGCGAAGAAGTAGAAAAATTGATTTTGGAGAAATATAAAATATAATAACTCGCCCCAATTAAAAAAAGAACCCGACTAGCAAAACGCACATTGCTAGTCGGGGTATTGAGGAAGAGGGGCGACGGGAAATAAATCCGTCTGCTGAGGTGGGAGCCCTTTTGTATACTTGGGCGGGTGTTTTTGTTGCCGCGCCCGTAGTAAGCTTCCTACTTGGATCCTGACCATGTTTAGGATTTCAGGATCGTAAATTTCTGAATTGCGGAACGCCTTGCCAAACGCGTCCCGGAAACTGACACCAGTCCTCACTTCGGAGGCAACGGTGTCAGCCAGAATATCCAGATGTTGTCTGTATTCCTCAGAATCTATGCTTATCAACATTCTGATTTCTATTATACACCCAAGCACCTGTTTTGTCAACTAGCGTGTGGACAACTCTACTATTAGACGCTGAGCGTTTAGTGTTGATAACGTGGTTGTCTTAATTAGAACAGTGTTATAAAATAATTACAGGTCTTATTTTAGCAGTTAATAGTTAATTTTAATATTATGAATTGGCAAAGTTTTATTGGAGGACAGACTCCTCCGGGTTTTGCAGGGGCAGCGGGGCTTTTGTTGGTTGTTGTTCTGATATGGTCACTGGTTTGGAAAGGAATGGCGCTTTGGAAATCGGCGCGAGAAGGAAGCAAAGTTTGGTTCGTAGTGTTGCTTATAGTCAACACAGTCGGCATCTTGGACATTCTATATTTGTACGTCTTCAGCAAGAAGTCTTCACAGTCAGTTGAGTCACCCAAAATATAAAAAAGGAAAATAAAAACTGCTGGCGAAAACCAGTGGTTTTTATTTTGTGCTTTTTTTGTTATATTAAAAATGTTTAGGGCTCATAGTATAGCGGTAATACGCGTCCATGGGATGGACGAATTCGGGGTCCGACTCCCCGTGAGTCCACAAATTTTATCAATTGAATTTTTTTAAAAGTCCGCTCAAAGGTTCATGGCCGTTCTGAGAAGAATCATTTTCGACGGCTTTTTCTGAGTTTTCGTCATATTTAAGGCCTATGCGTATCGGCGCTTTTTTTATGATTTCCAAAATCTCTTCTTCATTGTCGGTGATTTTATACAAATGCAGATCTTTTTCTTCTATCATATTGTTTTGGAGGAGCACTTCTTTGAAAAATTGCTCCAAATGAGTCCAAAAAGATTTCCCAATTAAAATTATCGGTGCTCTTGGAATTTTGTTTGTCTGAACCAAAGTTAATATTTCCAAAAATTCATCAAGAGTGCCATAGCCGCCCGGAAAAAAGACGTAAGCTTCGGCAGAAAAAGAGAGACAAACCTTGCGGCTGAAAAAATAATGAAAATCTTCCTTGTCGGTTAAATATTTATTGGTTAATTGCTCGTGGGGCAATTCAATGGTTAATCCCAAAGAATTGCCGCCGGCTTCGAAAGCTCCTCGGTTGGCCGCTTCCATTATGCCAGGACCGCCGCCGGTTATTACCGAATAATGAAGTTCTTTCACAATTCGTTCAGCAAGCGCTTTGGCTTTTTCATAATAATGTTCACTCGTTTTTGCTCTGGCAGAGCCAAAAAATGTAACAGAACGCGGATAGTTTTTTACAAATTCAAATCCGTTAGTAAATTCTTTAGAGATGAGAGCCACTTGCTTTTGAGCGGCCTCGCTTATCTCAAACAAAGTCAAAGGTTTAATGTTTGCCATATATACACATTCTAATAGTTTTAAATAATAAGGCAATATGGTATATTTGCAAGAAGTAAAAAGTAGTGAAAATTATCATTAATGTATTAGGATATGAAAAAATTGTCTAAAAAAGAATGGGTTGCGGTAGGTGTGGCTGTTATTTTTGTCGGCTATACTTTGTTTGGCAGCAATATTATGAGTTTATTTCAAAAAAATATAATGAATAATAATTCTTTAGGTGCTGTTGCCAGCTCCGATGTTTCAAATAATAATTCAAATAATAATGGGGTTATTATAAATGATGTTGTTGTCGGTAAAGACGCCGAAGTCAAGCAGGGGCAACTCGTTACCGTTAACTATATACTTTCTCTTTCCGATGGCACCGTTATTCAAAATTCAAAAGATTCGGGTGCTCCTTTTCAATTTACTTTGGGGGCAGGCGATGTGATACCGGGTTGGGAAATGGGCTTTGCCGGTATGAAAGTTGGCGGTGTTCGCACCATTACAATACCCCCAGAACTTGGTTATGGAGCTAATCAGGTTGGTCCTATACCACCAAATTCTACTCTAGTGTTTACTGTTGAATTGCTTGATGCCACTGATTCGCCTGCGCAGTCAGGTACGCCTTCTCCGGCAGCACAATAAAAATGGGTTTTAAAATTGAAAAGAAATTAAAAAACTCTCTTGGTAGAGCAGGCATACTTTCTACTGCTCATGGCGACATTTTGACACCTGCTTTTGTGGTGGTTGGCACTAAAGCTACGGTTAAATCGCTGTCTCCAGAACAAGTTGCCGAGATGGGCTCTCAAGTAGTTTTGGCTAATACTTATCACCTATACTTGGAGCCGGGAGAAAAAATAATAAAAAAGGCAGGAGGTCTGCATAAATTTATGAATTGGTCGGGACCTATTATGACAGACTCAGGCGGTTTTCAAGCTTTTTCACTCGGCGCCGCTTATGGAGAAAATTTGAGTAAATTTGTAGGTGTTGAAAGACCCGCCGTCGCTAAAGCTAAGGCGAGCGAAGAAAAAATGGCGAAGATTACCGAAGATGGAGTTGAATTTAGATCAATTATAGACGGCAGCAAACATTTTTTTACTCCCGAAAAATCAATGCAAATTCAAAACGATTTGGGTGCCGATATTATTTTTGCTTTTGATGAATGTACTTCGCCCCATGCTTCCAAAAAGTATTTGGAAGAGGCAATGAGGAGAACGCATCGGTGGGCCAATAGGTGTTTGGTTGAACATAAAAACAAAAAGCAAGCTCTTTTTGGCATTGTTCAGGGTGGTCGTTATGAGGATTTGAGAAAGGAAAGTGCGAAAGTAATTGGTAGCATGGATTTTGAAGGATTTGGCATAGGCGGCTCATTCGTTAAAGAAGATATGGCTGCTGCCGTTAAATGGGTAAATAAAATTTTACCAGAAGATAAGCCGCGGCATCTTTTGGGGGTGGGGGAGCCGGTTGATTTGATTTTTGGAGTTCTAAATGGCTGCGATACTTTTGATTGCGTAGTGCCGACTCGAATAGCTCGCAACGGCTCTCTTTATACAAGCAGAGGTAAAATAAATATCATGAATGCTAAATATAAAAATATTTTAAAGCCTATTGAAAAAGATTGTCAGTGTTATACATGCCAAAATTATACTGCTGCTTACATCTCCCACCTTTTCCGTTCTAAAGAAATGTTTGCCGCCACTCTCGCCTCAATCCACAATATTTATTTTCTCAACAACTTAATGTCCCAAATCCGCTCTTCAATTTTAGACGGCACATTTTTTAAGTTTAAAGAAAAGTTTTTGAGGGGTTATAAAATATGATTTATAACCTTTATAAACAACGCGGAGAGACACCTCTAGAGTGCATTCAAAGATTTGCCAGGGCCAATTCTGAGTTAAGGGGACAAAAAATGACCTATATGGGGCGACTTGATCCATTGGCTGAAGGGGTTTTGCTTATGGCCAGCGGCGAAGATGTTAAAAGAAAAGAAGAATTTTTGGATTTGGATAAGGAATATGATTTCGTTTCTCTCTTTGGATTTGCCACTGACACTTATGATATTTTGGGAAGAATCTTGAGAGTGGAAAAATTAAAAGAACTTTCGGAAAATGATGTGAGGAAAATGGCAATAATTTATGAAGGCGAAAGAGATCAGGAATATCCAAGATATTCTTCGAAGATGATTGCAAAAGGGAAATTTGAGGATGACCCTTTGGGGCAGGGGCAGTTCAAGGGTCATCCTCTGGAAAAAAAGAAAATCACCATTCATAAAATTCAATTTCATAAATTAGAAACCCTAAACAACAAAGAGCTTTTTGGTAGATTACTCATGGACATTTCAAAAGTAAAAGGTGATTTTAGACAGCATGAAATTTTAACTTTGTGGAAAGAAATATTATTAGGTGGCAAAACCAGAAATCATTATTTGGGTAAATTTAGCACCCATGTTTCCAGCGGCACCTATATTCGAGGCATAGTAAACGATATGGGAAAAACTCTTGGCTTCGGTGCCACAACTCTTTCAATAAAGAGGACGAGAGTGGGAGATTTCAAAATTGAAGATTCCTAAGATAAAATTTCCTCAACTATTTTTTTAACCAAAGCGCCGTCGGCTTCGCCTTTGCATTCTTTCATAACTGCTCCCATAAACTGGCCCATTTTGGTTTTATCTATTTCACCCATCTCTTCTTTCTTTTTCAAAACAATTTCTTTTATTTTCTCCTCCGACATCTGGGCGGGTAGGAATTCTTCCAAAACTTTAAGTTCTGCTTTTTCATTGTCAGCGAGATCAGCTCGGCCACCCTTCTCAAATTGTTCTATCGAATCTTTTCTCTGCTTAACCAGCCTTCTTATTACAGCAACAGCTTCCTGGTCTGATAATTTATCTTTAGGTGTTCTTTTGAGTGCCACTGACTCGTTTGTAAAAGCGGCCAAAATGCCGCGCAAGGTCGTTAATCTCACCTGATCTTTGGCCCGCATGGCGATCGGTATTTGGTTTTGTATTTTATCGTGCATAAAATCATTATATTGTATATAATAATTTTATGCAAAACATTGCTTTAATAATATTGGCAGTAGGGCTGATTTTGGCTATTTTTGCTTTGCTCAGAAAAAAAGAAGAGCCCAAAAATAACGATACTGGTCTTAAACTCATCCTCCAGCAAATAAACGAACTCAATCGCACCGTGGATGCTAAAATCGGCGAAAATGCTCGCCAGACTAACGAAACAATAAAAACCCAGCTCGGCGAGTCCGCTTCGCTTATTCGCGAAGTGACAAAAGGTTTGACCAAATTGGACGAGACAAACCGCCAGGTGGTTTCTTTTGCCGACCAGTTGCAAAATCTGCAGGACATTTTGAAAAATCCTAAACAGCGGGGAATTTTGGGCGAGTATTATTTGGAGACATTGCTCAAAAATGTTTTGCCGCCGGGGCAGTATCAGATGCAATATGCTTTCCCAAACGGCGAAATTGTGGACGCGGTGGTTTTCGTCAAAGACAAAATCATTCCGATTGATTCCAAATTTTCGCTGGAAAACTACAATCGTTTGACCGAAGCCAAAGACCCGGCGGAAAAAGAACGATTGGAAAAAGCTTTTTGTCAACGATTTGAAAGATGCGCATCACAGAAACGTCAAAATACATTCGGCCAGCCGAAAGGCACAATGGATTTCGCTTTCATGTTCATTCCGCACGAAGCGATTTATTATGATTTGCTCATAAATAAAATCGGGCGGAGTGACCGAGGATACCGAAAATCTGATCCAGCGCGCCGCCGGCAAGTATAAAGTCATCATCGTCTCGCCGACTTCTTTTTTGGCTTATCTGCAGACCGTTTTCCAGGGGCTGAAAGCCATGCAGATAGAAGAAACGGCCAAAGATATCATCAAGCGCGTCGGTGAGCTCGGCGATCATTTGAAAAAATACGAAACATATCACAGCAAACTGGGGGCATCTCTGGAAACGGTGGTCAATCATTTCAACGCTTCAAGCAAGGAGTTTAAAAAGGTGGATAAGGATGTAATGAGGATAACAGGTACGTCAGTTGAAATAGAAACGCCGCTTATTGAAAAGCCGGAGACGGAGAGTAGAAAGAGGGAAATAAAATTGTTCCTGCGTTAGGTCGTAAGGATAAGGCTCTTGGAACAACATTATTTCCCTGTTTTCTTGCAGAAAATACAAAAATCCTGTAAAGTGGTATGACTATGGCAGAAATAAGAGAAATCAAAACAACTCCACAGAGGCTGGGCCAAAGACCCCTAAAACCAAGGGTACTTCAAAAACCACGAAGCTTAAGGCTGCTAAGAAAGCTCCTAGCGGCGGAGCTTTTGCCATAATTGAGACAGGTGGCAAGCAATACAGAGTGACTGTGGGGGATCTTATTAAAATTGAGAAAATGAAAGCCGACTCCGCCAAAGGCTCCGTCGAGCCGAAGAAAGGGGATTCGGTAATTTTTGATAAAGTTCTCTTGATTGACAATGGCATTGGTTCCACTGATATCGGCACGCCGTACATTGAAGGAGCCAAGGTTTCAGGTACTCTGGTTGAGATTGGCCGCAACGCCAAAGTTATGGTCATCAAATACAAACAAAAAAGCCGTTACTTCAAGCGCAACGGCCATCGTCAGCCATATTTCAAAGTTAAGATTGATAAGATTGGATAACAAAAAACCGAAATCAATCGGTTTTTTGTTATCCAAAAAAGAAATCCCTAAAGTGAAAAAAGATTAAAAAAATAATTAAGAGATACCAAATGATCAGAACTTGTATGTGGTTGCGGGAAACAAAATGAAAAAATGAGTCAAATTTTTTGGAAAAATGCCCTTCCCTAAAATTCCAAACGGTAGTGTAAAGGAAAAGAGGCCACGTGACTGCCCAAGTGATCATGCAATAAAGACAAAGAGAGCCGATGCGGTAAACGCTTTCAAAGAAGAACCACATGACGAAAACCATTGCTGCCAAAGTACCCAAATTAACCAGTAGCCAAAGCGGTTTTTTGGCTCGGCCTCCGGAAAATAGCATCACTCCGATAGCGAATAGCATCGCAAAAGCGGTAATGCCCAAAAGGGAATTAGGGAAGCCGAAAATTTGGCTTTGCCAAGTAGAGGCAACTGAGGTGCAGCTTATGAAAGGGTTAATGTTGCAGGGCAGATTTACGTTAGGATTTTTTATGAATTCTATGGTGTCTACCGTTAGCACGAAAGAAGCCAAGAGGCCTATAATACTGCCAATCATCAAAATATAGTGGTAAGTTTTTTGTATACTCATGAACGATTTCTCAGAGCGTTTTTCATCGTCTCGGGATCAGTATACTCCAGTTCACTGCCCATAGAAAGACCTTTTCCCAAGTGAGAAATTTTTATCTTATTTTTTTCTATTGTTGGTTTTAAAAATTTTTCTACATAATCTGCCGTATTTTCTCCTTCCGGATTCCAGTTGACGCCCAAAATTATTTCTTTGAGTCCCTCTTTTATTTTTTTATCAATAAAAGTTTTGAGTTCTTTTATCCTTATCCTTTTTCCCGGCTCTTTTTCAAGAATAGGAACTGATCCGCCGAGCACAAAATAAATGCCGTTAAATGTTCCGTTTTTTTCAACCGACTCCAAGTCGATGTCTCTTTGGACAAGCATCAAAGTAGTATTATCTCTAGTTTGGTCAGAGCATATTTTACAGAGAGCTGCTTTATTATTTTTACTTTCAAAAAATCTCATGCAATCTCGGCAGATAATAACGTCGTTTTTCAAATCTTTTATATTTAGAGAAAGTTCTCCCAGGGTGTCATTATTTCTTGTCAGCAAATAGTAAACGAACCTCCTGGCCTGCCTCGGTCCGATGCCCGGAAACTGCGAAAATATTTGGATTAATTTTTCAATGCTATTCATTTTTTGTTTTCCCTCCCCTGATCAAGGGGAGGGAAGGGTGGGGTTTAAAACTCTCTAAACTCACTTTCGGCGCCGGTGAACTGGGCTTTTTCGAGCGGCTGGAATGTGACTCTCTTTTCATTAAAAAAGAGCTCGACTTTGCCAGTAGCGCCATTGCGATGTTTTTCAATCAAAATTTCGGCTATATTTGTTTTCTCGGACTCCTCGGTATTTTTGGATTTATCTTCGCGGTGTATAAACATAACCAGGTCAGCGTCTTGCTCGATGGAACCGGAATCGCGGAGGTCAGAGAGTTTGGGTTTGCCGCCACGCTGTTCGACGGCGCGGGAAAGTTGTGAGAGGGCCAGCACCGGCACCTCCAATTCTCTTGCGAGATTTTTTAAGGAGCGGGAAATTTCAGTCACTTGGTTGACCATTGAATCATAATTTTTGGTTGTCATCATGAGTTGTAAGTAATCTACCACAATGAGTCCCAAACCTTTTTCATTTTTGAGGCGTCTGGCGACTGAACGCATTTTCAAAATATTATTGCCCGGCTGATCATCTATGAAAATGGGCGCCTTTGAAAGAGTGTCCAAAGATTGCCTAATTGCGGCAAAATCATCTTCCCTGATGCCTTTGCCTGTACGCATTTTCCATGCATCAACGTTTGATTGGGCCGCCAGCATACGGTCTACCAATTGTTGGGAGCTCATTTCAAGCGAAAATATACCAACCGGAGTATTGTGATAAATGGCTGTTTGGCGGGCAATATCTAGGGCAAGAGCTGTCTTTCCGACCGAGGGTCTGGCCGCCAAAATTATGAGATCTGATTTTTGCAATCCGGAAAGTTTCTCATCCAATTCTTTGAAGCCGGTCGGCACACCTCGCAATCCGTCTCCGGAATTATGCAATCTATCGAGACGTTCCCATGCTTCGGCCAGTTCGTCTTTCATTTCCACGAACTTGTGAATGCTGGAAATGTTTGTGACATCGTAAATTTTCTTTTGAGCTTGATCCAAAAGCTCTTCTAGTTCTGCCGCTTCGTCATAACCGAGGAGGAAATATAATCAGCGGCGCCAATCAAATTTCTGGCTATGTGTTTTTTTTGAATTATCTGGGCGTAGTAAGTGGCATTGGCGGCTGAAGGCACGCAATTGACCAACTCGCCCAAATAACTGTTGCCTCCTATTTCATCCAAAATATTTTTTTCTTTTAATCTGGCAGAGACAGTGAGCAAATCTGTCGGATTGCGCTTTGAAAAAAGTTCAAGCATTGTCTCAAATATCAGGCGATGCTTTTCTGAATAAAAAGAAGTCGGATTAGCCAAGTCTGTAATTTCAAACATCACTTCTGGGCGGAGCATCACTGAACCAAGCAGAGCTTTCTCAGCCTCGGTATTATTCGGTGGAATTCTTATGTGAGTTTTTTTCTGAATGTCCATGCTTCTATCATAACTAAAATTAAATTTGCCACAAACTTACAGAGTTCGTATAAGTTGTGTATAATATGTTTATGGCCACAGTTTACACATATCAAAGCTCAAATGTTGCTAAAACCTACCTATTAATGGGCTTGTTTTTGGTGATTGTCGCCGGACTCGGTTATTTCATTTCTTTTTATTATAACAATCCGGCCATATTTTATATTGCCATTATTTTCAGCGTGATCATGAACATTGCCAGCTTTTGGTGGTCTGACAAAATAGTGCTTTCTATTTCAAAAGCCCGTCCGGCCAGCCGCCAGGAATTTTTTGATTTTTATACGGTGACTGAAAATCTTTCCATCGCTGCTGGACTGCCGATGCCGAAGCTTTACGTCATTGACGATCCGGCGCCAAACGCTTTTGCCACAGGCAGAGACAAAAATCACGCTGTGGTTTGTGCCACCTCCGGACTCCTCCAGAAGCTTGACCGGCCGGAGCTTGAGGGTGTGGTCGCTCACGAACTTTCCCACATCGGCAATCGTGATATTTTGCTTATGAGCGTGGTGGTAGTATTGGTTGGCTTCGTTTCAATTTTGTCTAACATATTCCTCCGGAGCATGTGGTTTGGCGGCGGCAGGAGTAGAGATAATGATGGGGAAGGCGGCGGCATCTTGGCGATTATCGGCATTGTTCTTATCGTCCTTTCGCCTATTGTCGCCACTTTAATAAAGCTTGCTATTTCCCGCCGGCGCGAATTTTTGGCTGACGCTTCTGGAGTACTCTTGACTCGCTATCCGGAAGGATTGGCTAAGGCACTAGAGAAAATTTCCACCTATAATATGCCCATGAAGGCGGCCAACACCGCCACTGCCCATCTTTTTATTTCAAATCCATTCGGAAACAAAGGCACGGCAATATCAAATCTTTTCCAGACTCATCCACCCATTGCCGAACGTATAAAAATTTTGAGGAGTATGGAATAGCTATTTTAGGTATAAAAGTTATAAACAGTTTTTTAAAGTTTTATTTTTTTGAGCATATACTTCTGATAGAGGTGTTCTATGGAAATTCACTTGCCAATCCCGCTTCCGCCAGGTTGTAATATCAAAGGGCAGGTTCTCATTGCCGAGTATGGCGATGGATCTGTTCACGAGAGTTTTTTGTACATTGATGGGGCCGATCCGGAACTACATTTTATCGGATCGACCGAAAGAATTAACAACCCGCAGGGCTTGCCAGAAACCAGAGTCAGGTTTGTTGAGGGGTTGCCCAGCAATTACTATCTTGGTTGATACCCTGCCATAACGAGTTTATGGCAGGGTGTGTTTTTTATTAAAATATTATTCTAAAATATGTTAAATTGTATATTGTCTGGAGGGTTCGCATAGCGGTCTAGTGCGCACGCTTGGAAAGCGTGTATGCCGAAAGGCATCAAGGGTTCAAATCCCTTACCCTCCGCATTGACAATTTAGTATTAACGTGTTCTTCTTACTTAAGAGTAATCTGCGATTCGAATATAACCGCAATTTTTTAATTTTGCATTATGTAAGGTTAGGAGTATAGTATTAAAGGAGACATTAGTATGAAGGGCGAGAAAAAGAATCCTGAGAAATCTGGATTTGGGACGGGTTTTAATCCGTTCGCGATGCGAACTGAACCGCAAAAACTGGTCTCGGAAAATTTGAAGACCGGTCATACCTGTCGTGTTATCGGCGGGGTCAAGATAGGTGGAATGTCGGTAGGAAGTCGATCATTTTATCCATTTCCACAAGACAATCCTTTATCGTGGGAAGGTTGCCTTTCGGACTATGTTCGCCCCAAGCATTAATAAGGGACGGATTCAAATAAGGCCTGCGTGTTACGACGCGCGGGCCACTCTTTTATTATTTGAGCGCCAAGAAGGCGTTTACGTAGTGAACGGCGATGCCTCCAAAATTTGGATATGATCCGAAGACACTGCTGATACTGCCCACTTCTTTGCCAAGATATTTTTTTGAAGTATTGTAAAAAGTTATATATGACGGAGAGGCCTTGCCGGTTTCTTGGGCTATAATTATTTTGGTGTCGTACGATCCGCTTTTAGCGGTATCCATTTCATTTTTTGAAATTTCTATGGATCCGTCATAGCCGTCGGCAAAACTCCTATATGACATAATGATAATGGAATTATCCGACTTCTTGTTTAAAATATTTAACAAATGTTTAAATACATATTCTTTATCTCCATTATATGAAAATTTCGGAGTCATGCCGTCTTTTTCGTCATAAAAATCAGGCACTACTACGGAAAGTTTGAGAGTGCTGGTAGCCATAAAATTTTGAGTCTGATCTATCAGACTGACAAAATTTTTCAAAACAGAAGCTTCATTCCCAACATATGAATCTAAGAGATACGGTTCTATGTCATATTGAAAGCCGCGGAATTTGTCTTTCTGTGTGTCGTTAAAATTTTTGACGTAGCTGACAACAGCGAATGCTTTGTAAATATTGTCGCCTTCCGCCCAATTGCGCCAGCCGGCCTCGGCATCTACCGCTATTCCAAAGCTTTTAGCCTCACTTATAAAATATTCCAATTTATCCGAGTAAGCTTTTTTTTGTTTTTCCCTTTCCGAACCTTTTGGCATTACAAATACATCCAGATAAGTATCAATAGAAACATACATAGTGTTTACCCCATTTGCTTTGGCGTCAGAGATTATTGATTTTATATATTGAGGTGACATGCTCATAACCGGTGTCCAAACCCAGCTGCCGTATTCTTTGGCACTTTCTTTTGCCGGGGAAGTTGTTAGTAGTTTGGATGGCTTTAATCACCGCTAGCTATCTTGAGCAGTCGAAGGGCTCGTTAAAAAAGAGGATTTTGCTGAGATATTATCAAAGGCAATATTTTTAAATTCTGGATTGGTCACTACGGCATTTTGGGTTATGTGACTATCGGAATATTGAGAAATTTTCGTATCTACCAGATCGCGGTGGGGGATTGAGGTGGGACTTTTTACCCGAAAAGATATTAATGTAACAAAAACCAAAATCGACAATAAACTTAGCAAAACAATTTTTTTAGCATTCCTCTTTGGTTTTTTACTTTTCACACTGTAATTATACCTCACCCCTAACCCCTCTCCTAGATGCAGGAGAGGGGGAAAGTGCTCAAATTTTGTTTTTCTGATATATTTAAATTATGCGCGGTTAGCTCAGTTGGTAGAGCGCGTCATTGACGTTGACGATGTCAGAGGTTCGAGCCCTCTACCGCGCACAAGATAAATTAAGCAACATTTTTATAAAAATACTATACTAAACGCTCCTCCTTCGCTAAAGCTATGGCGGGACAAGTGAGCGTTTAATAATTTCAAAAGGACAATGTTACAAATATGCGATTTTGTCCTTTTGTATTTGAACCGTTTATTAAAGTTGAAATGGCGGTCTAAAAGCCGTCTTTTATAGTTGGGGATAAACCCTTTGAATATTGAGATTAAGGCTAGTAATCTAAACTTAAGTGCTAAAATTTTGTGCTAAGGCGTAAACTAACAATGTTGACAGCCGGTCGAAGATGGCGCGAGATTGAAGTCTGTTCTTTAATTATAAAAAAATAAAAATTAAATAAATTATGAAGAAAATTATATTAAGTTTGGCGGTTATTGCCGTTGTGGCGACAGTCGCCGTCGGCGCCACGAGAGCTTTTTTTAGCAGCACAGTAACTTCAGTTGGAAACACTATTTCTGCCGGCACAATTGATATTTCGGTAGATGGTGGTAATTGGGCCAATCATTATGCAACAGATCTAGCCGATATGAAGCCGGGTATGACCAGAAACATTACTTTTACTGTTCACAATACTGGTACAAATCCTCTCGTACTTAGAAAGCAACTCGGGAATTTTGTTTTTGGTAGTACATTAGGAAGCGATGCTGCTACTCTTTGTGCTAATCACCTTGTTTCTGGGACGGTCAGACATGTCGAGCAAATGATACTCTGGGCACATATTTGCCTAGCGTAATGACTTACGATATGACTGTTAGTTCATCAACTGGTCCAATTGTAATGATTCCAGAATCTTGGAATGTTAAAATGAGTGATGTTAAAGATCTTTGGATTCCGTTGGGTATTGTTCAACCTGGTGCCACACTTACTGTCACACAAAGCTATCATTTTGACGAAGCAACAACCAACTGGGCTCAGGGCGATACTTTGGCGTTTAATATAAGCTTGTATGCTGAACAGGTTGGCGGTCCTGGTCCTAACACAACCACTGGCGTAGTTTTGGACAACAAGGATACTAATTCTTGGGCTTCATTAGTTGATGGAACACTAGGTATTTTGAGATGGGATGGTTCTAACTACACCATGAAAGCATTTGGTTTGGATAACAGCTTGACCTACCACGTAGCATACTGGAATGGTTCAACTGAAACTGCCATTGATGCTGTCACAGGAACACCCTCTAGTGGCAATCTGACTCTAACAGGAACTTACTCTGGATTTGGTAATACTGGTGCCAAATATTGGTTGAGACCAAATACTTTTGACAATGTCAAAACTCTTTGGGAAGGAAATATTGCCAATCAGTAATTCTTGAATCCTTTGACCAAACCTCTCTTTGGGGGGTTTGGGATTAAGGATTTATATGAAAACCGCTTCTAAAATTTTGGAAAAAGTAATTTATACCATAATAATTTTGGTTGCGGTGTTGCTCGTCTGGTCTATTTTGCCAGTCAAAAATGGCCCCAAAATTTTAACGGTACTTTCTGGTTCAATGGAACCGGCGATTCATACAGGCTCCGTGGTGGTTATAAAACCAGAAAGCATATACAAAGATGGCGACGTAGTTACATTTGGTCCGGATACAAAAACTCAAATACCAACCACTCACCGCATTGTTTCCAGTCGAGTACAAGATGGGGTGATGATATTTAAAACTCAAGGCGATGCCAATAATGCTCCAGATAGTACAGAAATACGCCAAAGCGATATTCACGGCAAAGTTTTGTTTGATATTCCTCTGGCAGGTTATATAATTGATTTTGTCAGAAAGCCATTGGGTTTGGTTTTGGTCATTGTCTTGCCGGCCATTTTTATTGTTTGTGATGAAGTCAGGAAAATAATGGGAGAAGTGAAAACCCTTCGACAAGCTCAGGGTAAAAAAACAAATGAAGAAAATAAATAAAATTTTAATCATAACAGTTTTATTTTTGGGTCTTGCATTTTTTGATATTCCAAAAACCTACGCTTTTTTTAATGCTACCGAAAGTTCAACCGGTAATACTTTTACAGCTGGCGTTTTAGATATAGGTATTTCTGGTGTAAATGTTTCTGATATAGTACTTCCGGAAAATTCTACCAGCACAATAATTACGATATCAAAAACAAATCCGACAAATTTGGATTATCAATATTTTGCCAGTACGACGATTACCGACACCGACCAAACTGCTTGCGATTACATCACAATCTTGGCATCAAGCTCGCCTCAAATTATTTCCGTTCCTTTGAAAAATTTTATATCCGCCACAAGTTCTCCAACCGGTTTGGCACTTTGGGATTTTACATTTACAATTGCCAGCGTTGTTCCGACTAGCGATTTGGGCAAAATATGTCATTTCAAAATTTCTTACACCGCCTGGCAAACAAACCTACCAAACAATTCGCAGGGTTTCAGCGATGTCGCCGAAATGACCGGTTCAATCCAAATCGGAACAGTGCCAAGTGTGCCAGATGTTGTATTAAATGAAATCTTACCAAATCCAGAGGGTACTGATAGTGATCCAATGCCAAACGGAGAATGGGTGGAATTATATAATAATACTAACTCACCGATTAATTTGAATGGATATTATTTGACTGATGCAGATAATCATAGGATTGATGTGGAGAGTTGTAGAATTATTGGCGGAAATACAACTATTTACGGCAAAGGATTTTTGGTAGTTTATAGAAAAGGTATTGGTACAGATTGCACATCTCATAATTTTGAACTTAATGACACAGGAGATACCGTGAATTTTTATAGTCCTACTGGGGCGTTGATTGATTTTTATACTTATGTCGGTAGTGCGACAGATGCTGATTCTATTTCAGATAATACTCTGGGTTCCAGTAATAGTTTTACTGGCACAGAAAGTCCAGCACAGGAAGGTAAATCTTTTGCTCGCATTCCGGACGGCACTGGCATCTGGGTGGACCCGATACCAACACCAGGTGAGCCGAATAAAATAGAAGAAAACATGCCTTTAACGGCTCAAATGGCAGGAAATGAGCCGTTGGTTGAAGAAATAGCCACAACAACCCAGCCTTCGCTAGAAACTTCCGACGTCGCTGAAGCTATGCCTGACAAGACGGCGGACGAAGCAGAACCGGTTGCAACCACGACTGAAAATGTTATTTTGGATAATGCCACAAGTTCGCCAGAGATTATAACTGAACCTGAAGCATCGGAGGGATGTCAAAGTCGGACTTTGACACTTGACGAGCCACAAGAAACATTGGCTCCTGAAATGGAGACAACAATAACAGAACCAGTCATAACTGAACAAACCATATGAAAAAACTTTTAATTCCAATTTTATTTTTCCTTCCTCTCTCGGCTTTTGCAGTTGCTGCTACACCTTTAATTGTTCATTTTCAGAATGAACCGCTTCCACTTTTCAACGAAGCTAATTTTGCGCCTGGAAATGAAGTGACCCGCACCGTTGATGTTTCTAATAATTCTGGAACGCCGCAAGATATAATTGTTGAAGCCATCAATGCTACTAATGCCGGCGGTCTTGGAGACAAATTAAATTTGATTATTAAAGAAGGGGACACCATACTATATAACAAAACACTGGGGGCATTTCTTAGCGCTGGCGAGGTTCCGCTTTCATCGCTTTCTAATGATGCCAGCACCACTTACTCATTTAATATTATATTTGCAAGTGACGCCGACAATAATTTGCAAAATAAAACGCTCGGTTTTGATTTGTGTGTTGGCTTTAGCGGGGGAGACAGGCATTGTGGCGATACTGTGATAGGTGGTGAAGGCAATACCGACAGCGGGGGGACGAGCAGTACAGGAGAAACTATTTCTGGTACGGGAAGCAGTGGGGGAGGCGGAGGCGGTTCTTCCGGCGGTACTCATCAATTGATTATTTCCAATGAAAAAGCTACCGTTTCCGGCACGACAGTTATCATCACTTGGGATACAAATTTGCTAGCGACCAGTCAAGTTATTTTTGGTCCTGTTTCTACCGGTCCATATAATTTAAATTTAACACTACCAGATATTGGTTTTGGCTATCGATTTTATACAGGAGAAAATTCAAATAAAGTTATAAATCATTCAATATCTTTGGTTGGTCTTGAACCGGGCGATTATGTTTATAGAGTGGTTTCTCGCGCTTCGCCTCCAACGGTAAGTTACGAACACGAGTTCACTATACCGATACCGGTTTTGGCTCAAAATGGTGGCGGAAATGGCCGAGCAATTGGTGAAATACTTGGAGCAAGTTCTCAAAATAATTCCACTTCTACCGCTACGACAACCAGCACATCAACTTCTTCAGAAAATGTTTTAGGAAATAGTCTCGCCGCCGCTTTTTCTGCCGGCTGGTTTTCGTGGTGGTGGTTTTGGATTCTACTTATACTTTTGGCGATTTATCTTATATGGAAATTTGTTTTAAAAAATAAATAAGGTTATAGTAAGAAAGTGAAAAAATCAAAAGAAATTATGAAGCTTAAAATTGCTATTGCTTGTTTGGTAGTGTTGGTTGTTTTGGTGGGGACAGTGCCTTCTTTTAGGGCGCCGGTTCTTGATTCTCTCTCGGCTATTTATGCTTCAGTCTTGTGGGTCTGACAAATCAAAACAGGGCAGCGGCCAATGTCTCGCAGCTGACCGTCAGTCCGATTCTAGAAAAAGCCGCCCAAATGAAAGCTGATGATATGGCAGCCAAAGGTTACTTTGCTCACAATACCCCGGAGGGCAAAACCCCTTGGTATTGGTTTGACCAAGCTGGTTATAAATACATTTATGCTGGAGAAAATTTAGCAGTTAATTTTGAAAACAGCGCTGATGTGGAAACCGCTTGGATGAATTCCCCCGGCCATTTCCTCAATATTATGAATCCCAAATTTACTGAAATAGGCATCGCCACATCAACTGGTATGTATAAAGGTAGGCAAGCGGTATTTGTCGTCCAGATGTTTGGCGCACCGAACAAATAAGTAAAAACCAAAATAGCTACTGTTCCTGCGTTAGGTCATAAAGATAAGGCTCTTGGAACAGACTATTTTGGTTTTTACTTAAGTCTCTGCAATTCCAAATAAATATCTTCTAAAGCTTTACGGCGTCGCCTGCGGCTATATTATTTTGATGATAAAGACCATCAGTGCAATCGCCGGCTGCCCATATTCCATCCAAGCTTGTTCTCTGATTTTTGTGATCAATTTTTATGCGTTTGAATTCGTCCATTTCAACTAAGCCTTCAGCAAAATCGGTTGAGGGATTGTGGCCGATTTCTACAAATATGCCGTCTGTTTCAATTTCAACATTGTCTACAAAAGGCGCAGTTCTCTGATAAACTAGAGATTTTACAAAGTTACCTGCCCTGAGCTTGTCGAATGGGTCGCCTTTTATTTCAACTGGTGTGGCATTTGTCACAGCTTTCATTTTTGGATTGGCTAGCACTTTTTCAACCGTCACAGGATCGGCGCGGAATTCGCCTCGGTTTATCAAGGTTACGCTTTTACAATAGGCGAGAAGTTGGGCCGCCGATTCAAAACCGGCATTACCGCCTCCTATAACAACTACATTTTTGTCTGCAAAAAACGGTCCGTCGCAGGAAGCACAGTAAGTAATGCCTTTGCCTTCAAATTCTTTGGCCCCCGGGTATTTCCAATTTTTTCCTGGAACTCCAGTGGCCATTAATACTGTTTTGGTTTTATAGTATCTTTATTTGTAGTGACAACAAATCCATTATCTATCTTTTGCTACTTTTTTCACTTTTTCGCCCTCTTTTATATCAACAAAACTATCGGCATATTTTTTAACATGTTCTTTAAATTTTTTAGCGAGATCGACACCTGAAATAGCTGGCGTGCCTATCCAGTTTTGAATTTCGTTTGATTCAACCGACTGACCGCCAAAACTTCCGGCAATAAGAAGTGTCTTTATTTGCTTTCTGGCCGCATAAACTCCTGCCGCCGCTCCCGCCGGCCCACCTCCTATAATAATTAAATCGTAGTTCATAAAATTATTGTATCAAAAAAACAAATAATATCATTTCAAGAGCCTTATCCTTATGACCTAACGCAGAAATGATATTATTTGTTTTTTTTGATAAGTTATTTAAGTTTTGATCTTCTCAAAAATGCAGGCACGGCGCCCCATTCATCATCGTCATCTATAATATTTTGTTTTTTCTCTTCCGGTTCTTCTTCTTTTTTATCTGATTTTTCATTTCTAAATACGGAATTAAATATTTTACCTTTGCCGTTTTCTGTCTCTCCTGCGCCTTTGTCTCCAAACAAATTGCTTTTCGTATAATTTTCTGGAAAACCGGAAGCGATAACGGTAATTTTTATCTCACCCTTTTTGAGTTTATCATCGCGGACGGTACCGAATATTATTTTAGCGTTTGGATCTACCGATTCGGTAATAAATTTGGCGGCATCGTGTATTTCAAACATTGTCAGATCATCGCCTCCGGCAATTGAAAAGAGTACTCCTTTGGCGCCATTTATGGAAACTTCAAGAAGTGGGGAATTGATGGCCAATTTAGCCGCTTCCTCAGCTCGTTTCTCACCGCTAGCTCTGCCTATGCCCATCAAAGCTCCGCCGGCGCTTTCCATGATGGCCCGCACATCGGCAAAATCTATATTTATAATTCCGGGCATGGTGATGAGGTCGGAGATGCCTTCCACAGCTTGTTTCAATATGTCATCGCACATGGCAAAAGCGTTTTTGGCAGAGGTTTCTTTATCAATAGTAGCAAGCAGTCTATCATTTGGAATAACGATTAAAGCATCAACTGACTGCCGAAGCTCTTCAAGCCCGCTTCAGCCAGCCGCATTTTTTGCTGGCCTTCAAAAGAGAAAGGTTTAGTTACGACTCCAACTGTCAAAGCGCCTAATTCTTTAGCGGTACGAGCGATAACGGGACCGGCTCCGGTGCCGGTGCCTCCCCCGGATCCATAAGCAATGAAGACCATATCGGCTCCTTTGATAGCTTCCTGTATTTCTTCTTTGGTTTCTTCTACCGCTCGTTTACCAAGTTCCGGATTCATGCCGGTACCCAAACCTTTAGTTAAATTTTTTCCTATGTGTATTTTCTTTTTGGCTTCTGAATGATGCAGGTCTTGAGCATCTGTGTTTACTGCAATAAATTCCACTCCTCTCACTTTGGAGTTAATCATATGATTAACGGCATTTTTGCCGGAACCTCCGACGCCTATAACCTTTATTCTAGCAAAGACTTCTACTTCTGGTTTTATTTGAGGCATGGATATAGTTTACAAAAAGTGGCTAAAAAAGCAAATGTTGCATAAACATGATAATGTGTCATAAAAAATCATGGCAGGAACTGTTTTATGGTTTGCAGCATTTTATTGAACACATTTTTACTTTGTTTTCTGAGGCCGAGTTTCTCTTCCTCATCTGGCAGGTTGCTTATAATGCAAAGTCCGTAAGCTACAGACCAGGAAGAATTTTTTATTTGGATTTTGCTTGCCTGTGCAGACGAGCCACTGCCTATATTTAAGGAAACGATGCGTGAAGGCAGACGTAAATAACTTCTGGCCAAATCCTCAATAGGGCCGACTGAAGATGACCCGCCGGTTATTATTATGCCGGCCGGCAAAATGCCGGACTTGCCTATTTTTTTGAGGTGAGCTTCCACAAGCTCAAAAATATCTCCAAGGCGAGCAGAAATAATATCTTCCAATTTTTTCTTTGAATAATTAGTGGCGGTAACTCCTCCCAGTTTTAGGACTTCCGCTTCTTCCAAGGATATTTTGAGGCCCAAAGCAATGTCATTGGTAATGTCTGAACCTCCGATGGGAAAAACTTCCAAAGATATCGGTATATTATTTTCAAACACCACTATAGATACTGTCTCGGCGCCGATATTAGCCAGGACGCAGCCGGCAATCTTTTGGCTTTTTGTCAGGGTGACAAAGCTGGCAGCGATGGGAGAGGCAACTACGTCTATCACTTCCACCCCGGTGGCTTCTACGGCTTCCACCAAATCATCTAAGTGCGATTCTATACAAGATACAAAGAGAGCTTTATTTTCAAGTTTTATTCCTTTTAATCCGACTACTCTGCCCAAGACTGGTTTGCCGTCTACTTTCCATAATGTTGGAATGGAATATATTATCTTCCGGTTTTGCATCAAAGTACTCTGTATAGATTCCTCGGCTACTGAAATAGCTTGTTCCATATCATCCTCTGTGATTTCTTGGTCAGCTCTGGTCACAACAGTTGACCCTCCGGAATTAATGCCGGAAAGGCCGACTCCTCCGATGGAAACAAAAACTTTTTTTATTTTAATGCCCGAAGATTTCTCGGCTTGTTTTAAGGCCAAATCTACACTTTTAGTGACATCGGCGGTATTTATTATGTATCCATGCCTTAAGCCTTTTGATTCAGCTCTGCCAGTGCCCAAAATAGTCGGCAAACTATTTTCCTCATTTCTTTCCGCAACGACTACTCGCACTTCATAAGTGCCTACGTCTATACCGGCTGTAATACGTGAGCTCATAAGCCTCCATTTTATCACCATGTGACAGCCCTTTCAATCTTTTTGCTCCATTTACTGTGTATAAAGTCAATTAATTTGATTTAAATCATTTTTATGAGTTATAATAGCTAGATGAATAGGGCTATATTACAAAAAGAATACAATGTGGACGAGATTGATATTCTAAAAAATAATCCAAAAATTTTATCCTCTTTCTTTGAAACCAAAAATGATGGTTCTATCATTTATGTTCTAGAGAATTTAGGCAGATTGGGGAACGAATATAGTAAAGAGCCTTTACTAAAATTGCTGGACAGTAAAAATGAAAATATAAGACTATTGGCAATTAAAAATCTTGCAAAAATGAGCGATACATCTATGCTCGAAGTTTTTCTTAAATTTGCACAAAAAGAAGAAAGCACGGAAGTGAGAAGAGAATCTGTCTCCGCAATTGGAAGGTTGAGAAATGAAAAAGTAATACCAGTTTTAATTGGACTATTATCAGATAAAGATCCCAAGGTTGTCATGCAAGCTATTAGGGGTCTACTTATTTTCTCACAAAGTAGCATTGTAAAAGAGGAATTAAAGAAATTAATCAACCATCCTAACGAGTTAATAAAAGAGGTAATAGCTAAAGAAATCAATGGGATTAGTTATGTTTCCAACGACAAAGGTAAACATGATGAATTTCCTAAGTTTTTAAAAAACCTAGTAGTTCAGGGTGATGTAATAGAAACATTACCCCATGTGCCAAATGAGTCAGTTCATTTAACTTTTACTTCCCCGCCATATTACAATGCTAGAGATTATTCTATTTATCAAAGTTATGAAGAATATCTGCTTTTTTTGGAAGCGGTATTTAAAGAAGTTTATAGAATTACCAAAGAAGGCAGGTTTTTTGTATTGAATACATCACCTATTATTATTCCAAGAATTAGCCGTGCCCACTCAAGTAAAAGATATCCTATTCCTTATGATATTCATCCAATTTTAGTGAAAATGGGATGGGAATTTATTGATGATATAGTTTGGGTAAAACCAGAAGCAAGTGTGAAAAATAGAAACGCGGGTTTTTTGCAACACAGAAAACCATTAGGGTATAAACCAAACGCTGTTTCAGAAATGGTGATGGTTTATAGAAAAAAAACAGATAAATTAATTGATTGGAATATAAGTCAATATAATTGGGATAAAGTTAAAAAAAGTAAGGTTGCTGATAAATATGAGACAACAAATATTTGGCATATTGGTCCTACTTTTGATAAGGTTCATAGCGCAGTTTTCCCGATTGAATTATGTAATAGAGTAATCAAATATTATTCTTTTGTGGATGATTTAATTTTTGATCCATTTGCGGGAAGCGGAACATTGGGACTTGCTGCCGCCAATTTAAACAGGCATTTCTTTTTGACAGAAAAAGAGCCTAAATATGTTGATAGAATGAAAGAATATTTAATTAGAAATGGTAGTCTGTTTAATTCAAAAAATAATCAACCTAATTTTGTAGATATTAAAAATTTTATTTCTTTAATTAAAGAAAAAACATGACAATAACAGAACAAGTTGCAAAGGATATCATTAAAAAATTACTCAAAGGAGAAGACTATAGAATCGAAATAGTAACTTTAATTGATACAGAATTTTTACAATTTGTGGTAGATTTTTTTAAAAAAGTTGTTGATGCAAAATTTAAAAATCAGGATATCAATATAGATTGGTATAAAAAAGAGTTTCTTAACTCTAAATTACCAATAAATGATATCGCTATTAACTCCGGATTAAACAAAAAGACCATACATAATATGTTTAATTCTTCAACAAAAGAAATAGTTATTGATGCTTCTGACGAACACTATGATCTTTTGTATGAATCAATAAAAAATCTTGTGGATACAGAACATGATTTAGAGCTGACTCTGACAATTAAATTTAAAGGTGTTAGTGTCGATTTAAACGTTAGTGAGAGTTTAATAGTAATAAATACTCTTGCAGTAAAAAGAGCTGCAATAAGAGGTGGGTCTTGGAGTACCGCTGGTAAACGGGTAGAAAAGCCTTTAATGCAGACTCTGTGTAGATTATACGGAGTTTCTAAAAAGAATTATGCTTTAAAAATAAAGGGTAAAGAACTTGAAGATGATGAGTTTGAAAGAGAAATTGATTTTTATTTAATCGAAGGGAAAAATCAACATAAATGTGAGGTTAAATTAATGGGTATAGGAAATCCTGAAAGTGCTGATGCGGTTATAGCGAGAGATAGTAAGGTTTTTGTTGCAGATAAACTTTCAGATACCAATAAAAAACAACTGAGCAGTTTAAATATGGAATGGGTAGAGCTCAGAAGTAATGGTGGTTTTAAGAGATTTGATACTGTTTTGAAAAATTTAAAAATTCCACACACAAAATTATCCGATAATTTTGAAAAAGAACTAGACATTGCTTTTAAGGAAATTTTCCAGTAATTAATTAATCCTAAATTTTTTATAGTAAAAAGTTTCTAATTTCTCCATTTTGTCACCGTGTTTATATTTTTTCAAATGTAAAATACCGTGGATAACTAAAAATAGGAGATATTCCTCCAAAGTTTTTCCAAATTGAGGCGCTTTGGTTTTTGCAATCTCTTTGCAAATTAAAATTTCGCCATTGTTTTTTTCAAGCGGAAAAGAAAGAATGTCAGTCGCCTCGTTTTTCTTTCTATATTTTTTATTTAAAGATTTTATTTTGTTTTTGCTTATAAAAGCAAAAGAAAGCTCGTACTGCTTTCCTAAAATTTCATTCTTTATTTTTTCTATAGGTAGCCCTGCTTTCATTTATTCCAGCGTTCCCGGCATTTTGCCCATCTTGATAAGCTCCCTGATCCTGGCTCTTTCAGTCAATTTTTTGAGAGTTTTTTTCTTTTTGACGTATTCAGAAATTTTCCTTGAGCTGTATCTCCTTCCTCTCAGGCGTGCCAAAATACCAGAGCCTTGTACTCTTTTAGTAAACTTCCTGATCATTCCCAAATTATTATCGTTGCCGCTTTTTGTTATTTCTACATTTACTGCCATAGAAATACCTTATCACACCTCTCTTTTTTATGCAAAATTGATTAAGCTAATCCTTTTATTCTAGCCGCCAGATCGCAGATGGGAACGATTTCTTGAGCGCGGCTAGCAGTGTTGCGGATGACAACTGAATTTTCCAGCGCTTCTTTTTGGCCGATAAGAATGATGTACGGAGCTTCAGATACTTCTGCCGCACCTATTTGACCGCCCAATTTATCTTTGGCGATCGAGTGGATGACGCTTGTTCCTACTTTATAAAGCTCTTCTAATACAATAAAACTTTTTAATTTAGCTTCAGGGCCGAACTGAACCAAGTAAAACTGAGGTTTGGTTATTTTAATTTTTGTTTTCTTTAAATTTTTCTTGAGTCTGGAAGAAATATTCAAAACAGTGCCCGGCAAATCTTTTTTGCAGCCTATTTTTTTGGCCAACCTATTAAAGCGGAAACCGTAAGCTAATTCTTCATTACCATCTTTTATGGAAAAGATGGTTTCTGATCCGATATCCGGATCACCGACTAATGAATGGTTTATGTTGTAGGAAATATCCATAGCTTCCAAAAATTCAAGCACTTCTTTGAAATGCAATCGGCTCGATTCGGACAAAAAGTCTATTGACTTGGGACATTCGGCTTCAAAACTCTGCCATTCCTCTTTGCATTCCCGAAGCACCGCAAACAAATCTTTCTTGACCGCTTGTCTCAAGTCGGCTGAAAAAGAATTTATGTTTTTTCTCACGAACAAAGCTAGCTTTTTTTGAAATTCATTTTCTGAATCTTTGTCTCCAATTGAATTTATCTGCACCTCAAGATTTTTGTAGCCCAAACTGTTTAATATCGCTAAGCCGGTTTGGATTGAGAGACATTCGCAAACACTTTTGGACGAGCCCAAAGAAACGAGAGCGCATTCAAGGCGTTTTGGCTTCTTATTTTCATTTGACCCACGGAGAGGCCTTTCGCAATAAAACATGCTTGGCTGTGGCATAGACATCATTTTTTCTTCAAAATACATGCGTAAAAAAGCCGCCTTTTCTTCCGGATAGCTAGACTGATTAAAATCTTTAGCATGATCAATATCTTGTTTTTCTATTGTTGGAGGAACGATTGGTTGAAAGCCGTAAAATTTTGCAATTTTTCCGACTGCTGTCGTCTCTTTAGCGCATCTGTCTTGAATTGGTTTGTGATCCATGTTTGTGATTTTTACACACCAGAAGGCGAACCAGGCCAGATGCTGATATTATTTAAAGGAAGAAGCCTCAGAAATGGTATACCTATAATATATTTTCTAGGCAAAGTTCCCCAGGCTCTGGAATCAGAACTGCCGGCCCTGTTGTCTCCCATGACAAAATATTCATCGGCTCCCAATGTTGTAGAAAAATCTTCTTGTTTTATATAAACAACATATGGTTCATTCAGTTTCAAACCATTTTTATTTTGGTCATTATAAATAGTTACTATGCCGCCTTTTATACTCACGGTATCTCCGGGGAAACCAATTAATCTTTTTATAAAAAATTTAGAAGGGTCTTTGGGGTATCTTATAATGACAACAGATTCTCTTGCGGGAACTTCAAATCTCTGGCTGAGCTGGTCCACAATAAGGTAATCGGCATTTTTGAAAGTTGGGTCCATACTCGAGCCTTCCACTATATACGGCTGGGCTACGTAAATGCGAAAAGGAATAACTATAATCAAAGCAATAATGGCATAGCGTACGAATTCCCAGAAGGAAGATTTGGGAGTTTGGGTGGAGAGCTGAATTGGGTTTGTGTTGTTTTCTTCCATAATTTCAGTCATTATATTACATATACTAATTAATTCAAAATTTTATGTTTTATATCATAGGTTTGGGGAATCCGGGAGAAGAATATAAAGGTACTCGCCATAACACCGGAAAAATGGCTGTAGAGTTTTTTGCTAAAAAAAATATAGCTAAAAATGTAAAAATTATTGAGTCAGGAGAATTTATGAATAATTCTGGCCGAGCAGTGGCTAAATTTATTAAAAGTAAAAAAGCGGCTCAAAATTTAATTGTAGTTCATGATGATATTGATTTGCCACTTGGCACCATGAAAATTTCTTTTAACAAAGGAGTGGGGGGACATCGAGGATTAAATTCGGTAGTCAAAGCGGTTAAAACAAAAGAATTTACTAGAATAAGAATAGGAATTTCACCATCCACTCCGAGTGGCAAAATAAAAAAACCGGAAGGAGAAAAGGCGGTCATTGATTTTATTTTGGGCAAATTCACTCCCAAACAAACCGAAGTTCTCAAAAAAACTATAAAAAAGGCAAGTGAGGCTATCCAAACTCTCATTACCGATGGGCGAGATAGAGCGATGAATATGTTTAATTAACTTATCTATTATCCACAAAACTCAAAGCCATTTTTTGTTCTTTGGGGTCAAAGATGTTTATTTTGAAATTGTAGGTTTTGCCGAGTTCAAGTTTTTCGCGCAATTTTTCTTCGGTGCCAAACTCAGAGATATGCACCAAACCGGCCACTCCTTCTTCGATAGAAGCCAAAGCGCCATGTTTATTGAATTTGATGACTACACCGCTGACCACGTCATCTTTTTTGTATTTTTTGGAGGCCTCGGTCCAAGGATTTTCTTTCAGGGCTTTTATGGAGAGGGAAATTTTGCCATCTTTCACTTCTATTATTTTCACTTTTATTTTATCTCCGACCTTGGCGAATTTGCGCGGGTCGTCAACCAGCCCCCAATCAATTTCGGATATGTGAACCAGACCTTCCAGACCTTCCTCTATTTTGACAAAGATGCCGAAGTCTACTATGCCAGTCACTTCACCTTCTAGTTCATCATTCAAACTGTACTTGTCTATTATTTTTTCTTTTTCGCCGCTATCGGGGTCTTTTTCTGAGAAAATAAGTTTGCCTTCTTTGGCATTGACAGCAATAATGGCTACCGATATTTTCTGACCAACCAGTTTGCGCAGTTCTTCCAGTATTTTGTCTTTATCTCCATCTGAAATTCTTGGGTAATGTTCGGTTTTTAATTGGGAAGCCGGCAAAAAGCCAGTAATGCCTTGCCAAACCATCATCAGACCTCCTTTGTTGGCCTCTTTAATGGGAAGATCGAACACTTTTTTGTCTCTTATGGCATCTTCGGCGTCGCTCCAGATGAGAGCCTGTTTGGCTTCTTTCAGAGATATTTCTATATAACCTTCCTTATTATCATTGCCGATTATCTTGCCGGTAATTTTATCTCCAAGATTTATTTTCTTTATAATGTCACGAGCGTTGATGTATTCCTTGCCGAAGATAACGCCGGTACCCCATGGCGGCAAATCCACAAAAATAGAATTTTTGGCAATGGATATAACAACGCCTTCTATGATGGAATCTTTAGCGGGCGGCAGTTGAGAGTTGTCCAAAAGTTTGGACATTTTACTTTCTTTCACATTTTCCTCACTGACTACTTTTTTTGGCATATTTAAAAACGAAAAAACCGCAAGCTTTTCCACATTCTCTCGCCATTTCGGGTATTGTGGAAGGTTAGGCCTTCGGAACTTCTTTTAATGACATTATAATAGCACCTTGACTTTTTATATGCAAGGGTATATACTACTGAGGTAAGTGTTAAGTTCTAGATTGTTTGTTTTGCGGCTTTAAATCGCGGACAGCAAGCGGAACTCGCTTGGTCGTTTAATCGAAATTAATTTAAAGCACGCAATGAAAAAGCTTTTCGTAGGCAATTTGCCGTACAAAGCCGCCGATACCGATTTGAAAGACATGTTCTCTCAAAACGGTGAAGTCACCGAAGCTGTCGTAATCATGGACAGAGAAAGAGGTGTCTCCAAAGGTTTTGGTTTTGTCACTATGACAAATGATGCCGAAGCAATTGCCGCCATAGAAATGTGGAATGGCAAAGATCTCGAAGGCAGAGCTCTGACCGTAAATGAAGCTCGTCCTCAAGAGGCTCGTCCTCGCAGAGATAACTTCAGACGATAATATCGTTTTGTAAGTAAACAAGAGACCCCGCTTAGCGGGGTTTTTTGTTATAATAAAGAAATGAAAAAAACAATAATAATTTTGGTGGTGGCCATAGGACTAGCGGTTTTGGCTTTTGCGGTCAATTACATTGAAAAAAGTCAGCAAAAAACTATAAATACTTTAAAAATAGGCGGCGTGACGATAAATATTATGGTGGCAAATACGGATGCAGAGAGAATGCAGGGTCTTTCGGGTAAAGACGACCTTGCGGAGAACGAAGGAATGCTTTTTGTTTTTGATAATGAAGGATATTACGGATTTTGGATGAAAGATATGAATTTTCCCATTGACATGGCTTGGCTGGATAAAAATAAAAAAATTATACATGTGGAAAGTAATGTTTCGCCGGCAACTTACCCCCAAGTTTTCAATCCACCAGCTCCAAGTTTGTATGTTTTAGAAACCTCAGCTGGATTTTTGGGCAAAAATAACATCAAAATAGGGGATATTGTTGCCTTTTAATCTTTTCTATTTCGTACGCTCTTATCCACAGTTTTTTTAGCCCAAAAAATTGTAGAATGAGGTACCAAAAACAAAAAATATGCCTCAAAAAACCAAAATAAAGCACATTTATAAGAAGATTAAAAAACGCAACGGTCGGATTGTTCCGTTCAAAAAAGAAAAGATTGCAACTGCTATAGGCAAGGCTGGAGCGGCAACGGGAGAGTTTGATATTGATAAGGCCGAAGAGCTGACCGAAAGAGTTTTGTGGCTCACTCGTGACAGGATTGACGGAGCCATTCCTGAGGTTGAACAAATACAGGACTTTGTGGAGGAGATTTTGCTTGCTTCACCTTACAAAAAGACCGCTAAAGCCTACATCCTTTACCGTGATCAGCATAAAAAAATAAGGGAGATAACCAATACTTCCAGTGTTGATCTTATGGATCAATATTTGAGTAAATTGGACTGGCAAGTTAAGGAAAACAGCAATATGGCTTATTCTCTCCAAGGACTTCACAATTATATTTCGTCCGAAATAAGCAAAGTTTATTGGCTCAATAAAATCTACCCCGAATCCATCAGAGATGCTCATACAAACGGCGATTTTCATTTGCATGATTTGAGCATATTGTCTGTTTATTGCGTTGGTTGGGATTTGTTTGATCTGTTACTTGAAGGATTTACCGGAGTTGAAGGCAAAATTGAAAGCAAACCGCCAAGTCATTTACAATCAGCTCTCGGACAAATCGTAAATTTCTTTTACACTTTGCAGGGAGAAGCGGCTGGTGCTCAGGCTTTCAGCAATTTTGACACTTTGCTGGCACCTTTTATCCGCTACGACAAAATGACTTACAAAGAAGTCAAGCAGGCACTTCAGTCATTTTTGTTCAACATGAATGTCTCGACTCAGAGTCGGTTTTCAAACCCCATTTACAAACGTTACTCTAGATTTGAATGTGCCTAAATATTTCAAGAAACAATCGGTTATAGTCGGCGGCAAGTCTCAAAAAGAAACTTACGGAGAATTTCAGGAGGAGATGGATATATTCAACAAAGCTTTCCTTGAAGTGATGGCCGAAGGAGACGCCAAGGGTCGAGTTTTCACTTTCCCTATACCGACATACAACATTACCAAAGATTTCGATTGGGACAATAAAAATATCTCTTTGCTTTGGGATGTGACGGCCAAATACGGTTTGCCTTATTTTTCAAATTTTATAAATTCAGAAATGAGTCCGGAAGACGCCCGCTCAATGTGCTGCCGCTTGCGCATTGACAATCGCCAGCTGGAACATCGCGGCGGCGGACTCTTTGGCGCTAACCCTCTGACCGGTTCGATCGGTGTCGTTACCATCAATTTGCCTCGCCTTGGCTATAATGCCAAAAACAAAAAACAATTTATCACTGCTCTCAAAGAACTTATGGTTCTGGCAAAAGAGAGTCTTGGAAATAAAACGCAAAACTTTGGAGAGATTTACAGATAATAATTTATATCCGTATACTAAATTTTACTTAAGGGCAATAAAGGATGGGTTTGGATGCTATTGGAAAAACCATTTTTCAACCATCGGCATAGTCGGTATGAACGAAGCGGTGGAAAATCTCTTGGGTAAAAACATCGCTACTCCCGAAGGCAAGAAGTTTGCCGAGGAAGTTCTTGACTTTATGCGCGACACTCTGGTTTCTTTCCAAAAAGAAACAGGCAATAATTACAATTTGGAAGCCACTCCGGCCGAAGGCACTTCTCACCGTTTGGCCCTCATTGACCGCAAAAAATGCGATAATATTATTTTTGCCAATGGCCGCGGCAAAGAAACCAAAGATCCTTTTTACACCAACTCGACCCATTTGCCTGTTAATTTCACTAACGATATGTTTGAATTGCTTGATCTGCAGGATAATCTTCAAACAAAATACACTGGCGGTACAGTTATTCATTTTTTCCTCGGTGAAAAAGTAAGTGATAGCTCAAGTTTGAAAAATTTGGTAAAGAAAGTATGCGAAAATTACCATGTGCCTTATTTTACTTTCACTCCAAGCTTCAGTATTTGCAAAACTCACGGCTATATTTCAGGAGAAAACTACACTTGTCCGACATGTGGAGAAAGTTGCGAAATATATTCACGAATTGTCGGCTACCTGCGGCCGATAAGCCAGTGGAATGAGGGTAAAAGAGCAGAGTTTGATATGCGCAAAAAATTTGACGTCCCAGTGCCGATCGTCCCGCTGCCGAAATTGTCTTCTGTTGAAAGCTTTTCCCTTAATTCATGACCATCGGCGGTTTTGAAAAGTTTTCTTTAAACGATTATCCGGGCAAAACAGCGGCGGTTATTTTCACGCAGGGTTGCAACTTTCGTTGCCGATATTGTCACAATCCCGAATTGGTTCTGCCTGAAAAATATGCCAAAGCAATTCCCCTAGATGAAGTTTATAAATTTTTGGAGAGCCGTACTGGCAAGCTTGATGCGGTCTGTATAACCGGCGGCGAACCGACCCAGCATGCTGATTTGGGAGAGGTGATTAAAAAAATAAAAAAGATGGGATTTTTGGTAAAGCTTGATACAAACGGCAGCAGGCCTGAAATGCTCGAGGAAATTATTAAAGAAGGAAATGTTGATTACATTCGCCATGGATATAAAAGCTCCTCTTGATTCCGATTCCTACCAAAAAGTGTCAAGGGTGCCCCTTGACATGTCAAAAATCAAAAAAAGCATTTTTCTTATAATAAATTCGGGCTTGCCTCATGAATTTAGGACGACAGTAGTTAAAACACTCACCAGTTTTGATGACCTGCGCAAAATTGCCGAGAGTATAAAAGGCGCCGACAATTACTTCATCCAAAAGTTTGTCTCTGCCGAAAAATTAAACGACCAAACACTTTCAAACGAAATATCCTATTCCGACGAAGAACTAAAATCCCTCGCTGTTGAACTCTCCACTTTTGTTAAACATTGCAGAGTGAGATAGGTGATATAATTTAAGTATGGAAAATAAAAAAATTAAAGTTGCTATAAATGGCGCGGGAAGGATTGGAAGAGCATTTCTCAGACTGGCTCAAAGTACGCCGAGTATTGAAATTGTAGCCATAAACGATTTGGGTGATATTGAAAATATTGCTTACCTCATCAAGTATGACACTGCTTATGGGGCAGCACAGTTTCCAGTTGAAGTTAAATCTGATAAAAAAGCTCTTATTATAAATGGCAAAGAAATTGAATTTTTGAGCGATAAAAATCCAAGTGATTTACCTTGGAAATATTTAAATGTGGATGTGGTCATTGAATCAACCGGAGCCTTTACAACATTCAAAAAAGCCAAAGCTCACATTGATGCCGGAGCCAAGAGAGTAGTTATTACTGCCCCAGCCAAAGATGAGCCGGCAGACGAAACCCAAGCAACTATCTTAATGGGTATTAATGATGAAAAACTCGAAACTTGTCAGATAAGTTCAAACGCTTCTTGCACTACCAACGCTGGAGCGCCACTCATTCAAATTTTGAACCAAAAAATAGGTATTGAAAAGGCTGTTTTAAATACAGTCCATGGTTATACTGCCAGCCAGTCGATTGTAGATGGGCCTAGCAAAAAGGACTTCAAGGAAGGCAGAGCGGCGGCCCAAAACATTGTGCCCACCACCACCGGCGCGGCTATAGCGGTCACCAAAGCCGTACCGGAACTCATTGGCAAATTTGACGGCTTGGCTATGCGAGTACCTGTTGTTGCTGGCTCCATAGTTGATGTCACTTTCATTGCCAAAAGAGAAACTAGCGCGGAAGAAGTAAATAAAATTTTAAAGGAAGCATCAAGCGAAACGAGATGGCAAGGTATTTTCACGGTGACCGAAGACCCGATTGTTTCGGCTGATATTATAGGTTCACTTTATGGCTCGGTGGCTGATCTGGGACTGACCCGAGTAGTTGATAAAAATTTAGTCAAAGTCTGCGCTTGGTATGATAACGAAATGGGGTACACCAATACACTTATAAAACATGTTTTGAAAATAGGAAGTTATTTATGAAAATTTTTTTCGCTAGTGATCACGCAGGATTTGAGATGAAAAGCTCGTTAATTGAGTTTGTAAAAGAACTTGGTTTTGAAGTAGAAGATTGTGGAGCTTATGAATTAAATCAGGAAGATGATTATCCGGAATTTATAAAAAAGGCAGCTCAAAAAGTTTCTGATGATCCAGAGAATTGCAAAGGAATAATATTGGGAGGCTCCGGGGAAGGCGAGGCCATGGTTGCCAACAGATTTCCAAATATACGGGCCTCTGTTTACTATGGTGGCCCGAAAGAAATAGTGATTTTGTCCAGAGAGCACAATGACGCCAATGTTTTGTCTTTGGGCGCTAGATTTTTATCACTTAATGAAGCCAAAGAAGCGGTGAAATTGTGGCTCGAAACAGAATTTTATGGTGAGGAAAGGCACGAGAGAAGAATTAGTGAGATTGAAAATTTATGATAGAAATAATTCCATCAATCATTCCACAGGATCTCAATATAATCAGAGAAAAACTCGAGCAAGTTTTGGGCTTGGTCAAAAAAGTGCAGATAGATATTGTGGACGGCGGATATGCTCCAGTCAAAACCTGGCCTTTTATAGAAAAATATTCGGACGATTTAATGAAATTGGCCAGGGGCGATGAAAAATTTCCTTACATTGACGATTTTTTAGTAGAGATAGATATGATGATTTTTCATCCTATTGAATACTTAGGTGATTTCATTTCGCTGGGTGCCAAAAGTTTCGTTATTCATGTTGATTCTACCGATCATATAGAAGAATGCCTGGATACCATTAAAAATTCGGGCTGCAGCGCTGGTTTGGGTATTAAACCTTCAGTGGATGCAGATCTGCTTCAGCCTTTTTTGCCACAAGTGGATTTCGTCCAATTTATGGGCAACGATAAAATCGGCCATAGCGGCATAGAGTTGGATAATTCAGTCATAAATAAAATAAAATATTTTCATGAAAAGCATCCTTCAACCGAAATCCAAATTGATATAGGAGTAAATGAAGAAACTATTCCCAAACTTAAAGCCGCCGGCGTCTCCCGCTTCATTTCCGGCTCATCGATTTTCAACGCTCCGAGTACAAAAGAAGCTATAATAAAGCTTCAAAGTTTTTAACAAAATGCTTCAACTGACTGATGAAAAAATAAAATGGATGGAAGAGAAGGCGCGGGATATAAGAATCTCGATTATTGAGATGCTGGTGGAAGCGGGAAGCGGGCATAGTGCAGGGGCGCTTGGTATGGCAAATATTTTTACGGCACTTTACTTTTTTATATTGAAGCATGACCCAACCAATCCTATGTGGGAGGAGAGAGATCGCTTAGTGCTTTCAAACGGTCATATTTGCCCGGTGCTTTATGCGACCTTGGCTCATAGCGGGTATTTTCCATTAGAAGAATTAAAAACTTTGAGAAAATTTGGTTCACGACTGCAAGGACACCCTGACAGGAGATTTTTGCCCCTCCTCGAGAGCTCGTCGGGACCTCTCGGCCTAGGACTTTCTCAAGCGGTTGGAATGTGCTTGGCTGACAGGATAGATCACGGCAGACATTCATCAAAACAATTTTATTGCATCATAAGCGACGGCGAACTTGACGAAGGAAATACCTGGGAAGGGGCAATGCTTGCGGCTAAGGAAAGACTTCAAAATCTGATTGTTATAATTGACCGCAACAAAATACAACTTAGCGGCAACACCGAAGATATAATGCCGCTTGAGCCCCTGAGGCAAAAATGGGAAGCATTTAATTGGCATGTGCAGGCAATAGACGGGCATAATTTTAAGGAAATTATTGGAGCAGTGGAGCAAGCTCAAGCTGTTTTTGATAAACCATCTGTAATTATTGCCAATACAATTCCAGGCAAGGGAGTTTCTTTCATGGAAGGAAAATATGAATGGCACGGCAAAGCGCCAAGTAAAGAGGAGGGTGAGAAGGCAATAAAGGAACTAACCCGAGTTGGGTAAACTATGTTAAATCCTAATTTAAAACTTAATACAAAAATTTTTGATGGGGATGTTGAAAAAATCTCGACCAGAGTTGGATTTGGCGAGGGGCTAGTGATAGCGGCAGACCAAAATAAAAATGTAATCGGGCTTTGCGCTGATTTGAATGAGTCAACTCATATGAACTTGTTTGCCAGGAAGTATCCTGAAAGGTTCATACAAGTTGGTGTAGCCGAGCAAAATTTGGTGACAGTTGCATCCGGTATGGCAGCTATGGGTAAAATTCCTTTTGCTTCTTCTTATGCTATGTTTAACCCGGGACGCAATTGGGAGCAAATAAGAACTACCATCGCTTATAACGATAGACCGGTTAAAATTGTTGGCAGCCATGCCGGAGTTTCAGTTGGACCAGATGGCGGTACTCATCAAGCTCTGGAGGACATGGCTTTGATGCGAGTTTTACCTAATATGATTGTTCTTTCTCCTTGCGACACCATAGAAGCTAAAAAAGCGACCATAGAAGCGGCTAAAATAAATAAACCTGTTTACATTCGTTTGGCCAGAGAAAAAACTCCTATAATCACAACCGAGGAAACTCCTTTTGAAATAGGCAAGGCCCAGATGTTTTTTGCTCCGCCTATGACTGCTCAAGTCGGTATCATTGCCACTGGTCCATTAGTTTATAATGCAATAATGGCTGCCCAAAATTTTGCTCAAAAGGGCATTTCGGTAAAAGTTTTAAATATTTCAAGCATTAGGCCTCTCGATTTTGAAGCTATTAAAGATTTGGCTAAAGAAGCGAGAGCAATTGTAAGTGTTGAAGATCATCAGGTCGTCGGGGGCTTAGGCTCGGCCATTGCCGAAGTTTTGGTCCAGAATTATCCGGTGCCTATGGAACTTATAGGCGTTCACGACAAATACGGCCAGTCCGGCACGGTTGCCGAGCTTATTGAATACTATGGTATGGGAGTGGGCAGTATTGAAAAAGCAGTGGAGAGGGTAATGAGTAGAAAATAATCCCCAACTACATTTGCAATAACTTTTAAATTTTGCTAGTTTATAAACGGACGCGGAGAAAGGAGAGTGTCTAGGGGAGAGCGTTACTCTGGTTCTTTGATTTTAAAGTTTTGAATTCCGCGTCCAAAAAGGGGGTCTAGTCTCTAGAGACAGGCCCCCGCTATTTTTTTACATAATTTTTTGAGGTTTGAAATCAGCAGGAGCGCTGGAAAGAAATTTTAAAATTTCTTCTTGGGTGAGCAAACCCTTTTGAGCGCCAACATATTGAACGACAGACATAGAGTTGATCGGAGCCCAAAGGAAAGCGTCAAAAAGAGATTTACCTAAAGCAATAGCGGAAGTGAAGGTGGCAGAGAATGCATCTCCGGCGCCAGTGCGGCTATAAGGAGGTTTAGGATCGGGAAAAGGGGACATAAAAAATCCTTCATATCCATCGTAAGCATAAGCGCCTTTCGGTCCATCTGTTATAACCACTACATTCGGTCCCAAATTATGCATTTCTTTCAATAAATTTTTGACATCAGTTTCATCTGGCTTGTTCAAAATTTGTTTTGCTTCTTCAACATTGCAAAAGAAAATATCACACCGAGAATATAAATCTTTCAAATTTTCAACTCCCATTTTCATCTGGAATGTGCCTGGCTGAAAAGCAAATTTTACCTCTTGATTATTTCTCAGAAACTCGCCTATTTGTTTGTGATAATCCAGAGAATTTTCACCAATGGAGGATAAATAAATCCACTTAGGATTGCCAATGTCCGGCAGTTTATAATCATATTCGTGATGCTTGACCAAAATGGTGCGATCATCTTCAAACCACAAGACATAGTGGTAGTTGGTCTCTTTGTCTTTTTCCACAGAGACAAAATCGGTAGCCACTCCATTTTTTTTGAGAGTGGCGACACACTCATGGCCATTATGGTCATCTCCAACATTGGTCACCAAAGCCGATTTAAGTCCGAGTCTTGTGGCGCAAACGGCAGCATTAGCACTGTTGCCAACCGCCCGCACTTCTTCCATAAATTCATAAGGTACCTTGTCTCCAAATCTTAAAATTAGTTCGGACTTTTTGCCGCTTAAATCGCGATTGACTTTGGCATCTTTGAGCCTATAAAAGCATCAGTTGTAATATCACCGATAGAAATAAAATCAACATGTTGTAAGATCCATACTGCAATTATACACCAGAAAAAATTTTTAAAGAATAAAAATATGATAATATGTGGATATGAAAAGTTTGCGTGAATACATTGCGGAGGCAGAAGAAAAAAAGATAGCCATCAGCCATTTTAATATTTCTGATAGCGTTGGCTTTTGGGCTGTAGTAAACGCAGCCAAAAAATTAAACTTACCGGCCATAATCGGCGTTTCCGAAGGAGAAAGGGATTTCATCGGAGTAAAGCAAGTTAAGGCACTTGTAGATACAATAAAAACAGAGGGTTTTCCAATTTTTCTTAATGCCGATCATACTTATTCGGTAGACAGGGTAAAAGAAGTGGTGAATGCGGGTTTTGATGCAGCTATTATAGACGGGGCCGAAAAATCATTTGAAGAAAATATAAAAATAACAAAAGAATCTGTTGAGTATAAAAATTATAACTTGCCTGCGCAGGCAGGAAATCCCGAAATTTTAATAGAAGGTGAACTCGGCTTTATAGGCAAATCTTCAAAAGTCTGGGATAAAGTGCCGGAAGGGGCGGATGCGGCAATGACCAAACCAGAAGAGGCGGCAGAATTCGTGAAAGAAACCGGAGTGGATTTGTTCGCGCCAGCGGTAGGCAACATCCACGGCATGGCCAAAAATTTGAATATCAATTTTGAAAAATTAGATATAGAAAGAATAAAGCAAATTCGTGAGGCGGCCGGAGTGCCCTTGGTCCTTCATGGCGGCTCTGGTATTAAAGATGAAGAATTCAAACAAGCCATAGCCGCCGGCATTTCTATTATTCATATAAATACCGAATTAAGAGTCGCTTACAAACAAGGTCTCCAAAAATCCCTTTCCGAAAACCCCGACGAAGTAGCTCCTTACAAAATTCTGCGCCCCGCTCGCGATGCTATGCAAGCTGTGGTGGAAAAGAGGATGATGCTGTTTGCTAATTTGCCGATTTAAATTTTTAGTGATAAGATGGTCGGCATGACCATAAATTTAAAAGCTGAAAAAAGAGAAAGGATAGGGAAATTAGAGAGTTTAAGGAAAGCGGGTTTTATGCCGGCGGTTTATTATGGACACAAAAAAGAGTCAACTCCTATTCAAATTAAAAAAATTGATTTTTTAAAAGCTTGGAAAAATGCCGGTGAATCCACCGTTATTAAATTAGAAACTCCGGATGGCGATTTGGAAGCCCTTATTCATGATGTGGATTTAGATCCAATTACGGATGAACCGAGGCATGCTGATTTTTACGTTTTTGAAAAAGGTCATAAGGTTGAGATCGCGGTGCCTTTGGAGTTCATTGGGATTTCCCCAGCTGTCAAAGATTTGGGTGGAGTGCTTATGAAAATTTTGCATGAAGTTAAAGTTTCAGCCGAACCTTCTAATTTGCCTCACCAGATTGAGGTTGATATTTCTCCTATTACCGAGCTTGAAGGACAGATTTTGGCCAAAGATATTTCCTTGCCGAAAGGAGTTCTACTTATGGAAAATCCTGAAGAAGTGATTGCGACTGTGGCCACCCCTAAGGCAGAAGAAAAAGTAGAAGAAGCTCCGGCCGACCTCTCTTCAATAGAAGTTGAAAAGAAGGGTAAGAAGGAAGAAGAAGGAGAGGGAATCAGAAAACCATTGTCTACTAGAAACTGAAAAGGCTCTAAAAGAATATATTTTTTGCTATAATAAACCTGTATGAAAAAATATAGTTTTATTTTTGGTATTTTTCTGTTTTCTGTTTTCTGTTTTCTGTCACCTGTTACTATGCTCTGCCCAAATGACCGATGCCCAAAAAACAGCGCAAGAGGCACAGTGGCAAGCCGAACTTGATGCTACCGAAAAGGAAATCGCTCAGTGGCAGAGCGTGCTTGATCAAACAAAAAAGGGTACTGCTTCTCTCCAAAATGACGCGGCAGTTTTGCAAGCCAAAATAAACGAAGCAAAAGCTTTTATAAAACAAAGACAGATTCAAATACAGCAACTAACCAGCCAGATTGATTTAAAAACTGCGACCATTGCTCAACTTGAAGATCAGATAAACAAGGGCAAAGAGTCATTGGCCGCCATTTTAAGGTCAACTAACGAGATTGATTCTTATTCACTTCCCGAAGTGGTGCTTTCGGATCAAAATCTATCAGAATTTTTCACCGATATTGATTCTTACAATTCTATAAAAACTTCTCTGCAGGATAAATTTAAAGAAATAAGGGATTTGGAGACAAAAACAAATACAGAGAGAGTAGCTCTTGACCAAGCAAGAACAAATGAAGTAGATACGAAAGCTGAAATGGAAACCCAGCAAAAGAAAGTACAGATTGACGAGGCTCAGAAGCAACAACTTATAACCATAAATAAAACTCAAGAAAAAACTTACGCCCAGGTTATTGCCGATAAGCAGGCTAAAGCCGCTCAAATCAGAGCCGCTCTCTTCTCTTTGCGCGACACTCAGGGTATTCCATTCGGAGATGCTCTCAAATATGCCACTTCAGCATCTCAAAAAACGGGAGTAAATACTGCTCTCATTCTTGCCATCCTCACCCAAGAATCAGATTTGGGCAAAAATCAAGGTTCCTGTTTAATTTCAAGTCTTGATACCGGTGACGGGGTTGGGAAAAACACAGGCACCATCTTCCAGCAGGTAATGAAGGCGCCGCGAGATACCGTACCATTCCAGAATATAACAAATAGATTTGGTATGGATTGGAAAATGACTCCTGTTTCTTGCCCTCCGGGAACTATTTGGAGCTCTAGCAGAGGTTATGGAGGTGCTATGGGGCCATCACAATTCATACCTTCCACTTGGGAAGGTAATGGCTCGACTTATCTTGGTATAAAAACCGAGGTCGGTAATGTTATGAGTGTAGATCCAAATATTGTAAACCCGTGGAATCCCGAACATGCCATATTGGCCACAGCTGTTTACATGGCAGATTTGGGTGCAAACAGCAGCAGTTATACTGCTCAAATCAAGGCTGCCTGCAAGTATTACGGCACCGGCGGCTCGTCATGCAGTTACGGCAAGCAAGTTATGGCAAAGGCGGATAACATTCAATTGACTATGATTGATCCTCTGCAGGGATTATAAAAATGTTACATTTGTGTAAAAATGTAACAAAATAATTGATCAATAAAAAACTGGTGTTAAAATATGGCTTAAAATAAAGCTATTTTGACTTATCCCCAATTTAAATTGATTCAACACTTGACATTTTTTGTGGGTTTGATATATTTGTGGACGGAAGAAGTAAACCAAATTTCCAACAAAACGAGGAGTACAGAGGGATGAAGACCCTTGCTAGTTTCCACGGCGGCAGTTCGGTTCGCTTTTGTTTGCTGTCCCGCCCGATGTGCGGGATGAGCGTTTTGTCAGTTCGTCAACTTTGATCGAGAAACGGGCAGCACAATGCTGACCCAGACTTCCTGTGTTTGTCCTAAATGCGGAAACCTTAGCCGGAGAGCGAAAGCTTATATGGATAGTTGTAGGAAATTCCGTCATGATCACGAACCTCGATCTCTCGAAAAAAAAGAATCAAGGCCGTTCAAACTACGAGTTTGCGGCCTTTTCTAGTATATGCTAATATGTTTATATGAAAACAGAAATACACCCACAATATTATACTGACGCCAAAGTGAGCTGCTCTTGCGGCAATAAATTTACTGTTGGAAGCACTCAAAAGGAAATAAAGGTGGAAATTTGCAGCGCTTGCCACCCGTTCTTTACCGGCAATGAAAAAGTGATTGACGCCGCCGGCCGAGTTGAGAGATTCAAAGCTCGCAAAGCTTTAGCTAAAACTCCAAAAACCAAAACTTCTAAATTGAAGAAATAATTTTTTTATTCCCCCTCTTGTTGTAAGAGGGGGTTAGGGGGCGTTATGAATTTAGAAAAATACAAACAGAATCCCAAGACCAAATATTTGGCAGAAAGTTTGGAACGACTCATTAAAGAGGGGGTTGACGTTTTGACGCAAGAGGTCCTGATAAAACAGATGGATGACATTTTAAATGAAGAGGAGCGCAAACAAAAAGAAGAAGAGGAATTTCCTAATGAAATAGTTTTGGAGGTGCGAGCGGGCGTGGGCGGCGAAGAAGCGGCTCTTTTTGCCGAAGAACTTGCCAATATGTACCGCAAATATGCCGACTCTCGCGGCTGGACCGTTTCCATTATAGACGAAGCATTCTCGCCGCTTGGCGGATACAAAGAAGCTTCTTTTGAAATACGCGGTAAGGATGTTTATAAGGAATTGCGATATGAGACAGGCATACATAGAATACAAAGGGTACCCGAGACTGAAAAAATGGGCAGGGTGCATACTTCAACTGCATCAGTGGCGATATTGCCCATCCGCAAAAAAACAAAATTTGAAATTAACCCAGCCGATCTGGAAGTTGAATTTTCCCGTTCCGGCGGTAAGGGAGGCCAAAACGTAAATAAAGTAGAAACCGCTGTTCGCCTGACCCATAAACCAACAGGCTTGGTGGTGAGATCAACATCTGAAAGAAGCCAGAGTGCCAATAAAGAAATAGCCTTGATGATTCTTTCAGCAAAACTTGAGGAAAAACAAAGAGCCGAAGAAGACGCAAAATATTCTGCTGATCGCAAAGAACAAATAGGTTTAGCTGATCGCTCCGAGAAAATAAGAACTTATAACATACTTCAAGATAGAATTACCGACCATCGGTTAAATAAAAACTGGCACGGCATAGAAAATATAATGAAAGGCCAGATGGGCAGTATCATTGACGCATTTAAGCAAATTTGATAGGATTTGTAACCGTATGGCAGAAACAACTGAGACAAACAAAAATTTAGACGAGCTCTTTAAAGCAGGAGCTCATTTTGGATTTGGAAAGAGCCGAAGACATCCAAGTTCCGCCCCTTATATTTTTGGCTCCAAAAATAAAGTAGATATTTTTGATTTGGAAAAAACACAAGAGAGTTTAGAGAGGGCCTGCAATTTTATCTCCGAACTGGCAGCTGCTAAAGCTATTATTTTATTTGTCGGCGGCAAAAATGAAGCTCAAGAAATAATAAAAGAGGAAGCGGAAAAGTTGGCTCAGCCGTATTTAGCCGGCCGTTGGATAGGTGGCACTTTGACAAATTTTCCGGAGATAAGAAAAAGAATAGATATGATGACCGATCTCTTATCTCAAAAAGAAAAGGGGGAGCTTATTAAATACACCAAAAAAGAAAGAATTCTTATAGACAGGAAAATAGAAAAACTCCAAAAGATGTTTTGGGGTATAAAAGACATGACAGCTTTGCCAAAAGCTTTGTTTATTGTTGATCCCAGATTTGAGGAAACGGCTTTAAGAGAAGCCCAAAATTTAAAGATACCGGTTGTCGCTCTGTGTGGTTCTGACAATAATATTGCCGATATCGATTATTCCATTCCAGCCAATGATTCCAGTATAGCCAGCATCAGATTTTTTGTGGATAAAATAGCAGAGGCGTATAATAAGGGAAAGAAATAAATGAACATTACAACTGATCAAATAAAAGAATTGCGAGATGAAACAGGGGTTTCAGTCATGCAATGCAAGAAAGCTTTGGAAGAAGCGGGTGGGGATATTGAGAAAGCCAAAATAATATTGCGCAAGATAAGCAAGCAAACTGCTGATAAAAAAACTGGGAGGACCCTTGGAGCGGGTGCTGTCGCTTCGTACATTCACAGCAACGGCTCGGTGGGAGCAATGGTGGAGCTTTTATGCGAAACAGACTTTGTGGCCCGCAATGAGGAATTTAAGGCTTTAGCTAGAGACATTGCCATGCATATAACTGCCCTGGCACCAGAATATTTAAAAATGGATGATATTAAGGAAGAAGATAAAACCAGAGCCAAAGAGCTTTTTGAAAAAGATATCGATTCAAACAAATCGAAGGAAATTCGTGATAAAATAATGGATGGCAAGCTTTCTTCTTATTTTGGAGAAAAGGTTTTGCTGGAACAAGCATTTATTAAAAATCCTGAAGTCAATATTCGTACTTTGGTTGAACAAGCAAATCAAAAGTTCGGAGAAAGGACGGAGATCGGCAGGTTTGTCAGGTTTTCTATTAATTAAATTAAAAATATGGTAACCATAATAGTATTTGCTTCATCTCTTTTTGTAGCATTAGTTTTGGTGTTTATAAAATATATGGAGCTCCGGAACGGCAATAAAAACATTATATTGAAATTTATAAGCAAGCTTGATTCTAAATCAAATGAGCTTGTCTCGGCTTTTAAATTTAAAAATCTGCAATTAATACAAAGTATCCGTTATATTGTACTTGTCCAAATAAAGAAAGTTGTCAAAGATTTTTTCTACGAGACTCAAGATAAAATATTAAATGAGTATAAAGTAAGACAAAGCATAATGATGGGCCGCAAAGAAATTATAGGCAACGGTTCCGCTTCTTTTTATCTCAAGAAAATAACCGAGGATAGGAGTAATGGCGATAAGGGGAAGATAGAAGAAAGCTTATAGAATTTGCCGGCATAGCTCAGTTGGTAGAGCGCCACTTTTGTAAAGTGGATGTCCGGGGTTCGAACCCTCGTGCCGGCTCAGATTAATTCATCTTGGTAGAAGTGGCTTCTTTGGGGGTTGAACTTGCGGCTTGCTCCGCGGCTTTTTGGGCGTCGATGGCTTTGAGGTCAGGAATGGCCGTTTTAACATCATCAATAGACTGGAAACCATAATGAACGGTGTCATCAATGAGAAGCGCCGGCAAGTTATATTTTATTTTATAGATTGATACAATAGCTCCCACGGCAGAAAGATCTAAGTTGTAATCAAAAGAATAGACTCTAAGTTCCGGATAATCCTCCCGCAATTTGGTCAAAACGAAGCCTTCTTTTTGGCAATCGGAGCAATCACCTTTGTTGGAGTAGAAGTAAATTATAGAAAGAGTTTTTTTGCCGCATCTATCAAATATTTTTTGGGCTAAGAGATAATCTTTAATCTCTAGAAGCGAATAATATTTTTTTAGATTGATGACTTCCGGATCATTGGTGCCTCGGCTTTGTTCGGTGTAGGAAAGTTTGTCGCCAAGATCGGAAATCTCTTGGGCAAGAGAAGAACCACTAATGTCTTTGCATGAAAGTTCTGAGAGCAAAGAAAATTGAGTTTCTGAAGATGATATGTCAACTGATATTTGGCTTTCTATGTTTTGAATTTCATTTATTTTCTTTTGACTAAAATAATTACTGGCAAAAATAGCCGTAGTGAAAATAGCGGCTGTAATGAGAAAAGTATATGCGTATTTTTTCCATTCCATATCTTTATCGCCACTCATTTTCTTTAGAAAAGACTACATTGTAAATGGCTTTGGTCATCCAAAGGGGAGCAAGCATGGCGTAAAATAGCACAAAAAGGAGGCTATCTAGGCCGATTTTATTTTTCTCTTCTGCTAAATTTCTTGAAGTTATAATTATTAAAAGAGTTCCTAAAATTGCGACAATAGAGACAAAAACAATTACATTTGTATCCACATAGAAAAAATCAAAATTAAAACCTCGCCAAGAGAGACCGACTGTGGAAATTTCTTTCATTTTAACAAGTAAAGAATTGACCCAATCAAAAACGGCAGCGCCGAAAAAGTATATGGTGGAAAAAACAGAGAGGCCGGCTGCCGGCAACACCACCATTCCCAAATTTCCATACTGTGGTTTGAAAAACATATCTCTATAATCGATGGCATTCTTAAGAAAACCATAAACCCAGCGCAAACGCTGCCTGTAAAGAGCTTTGATGCTGGTTGGAGCGATAGTATAGATAAAAGCATTATGAACATTGCTGATTTTCATATTATTTTTTTGCATACGCATAGCAATTTCCATATCCTCGGTATTATGGGCATGTTTGTATCCGCCTATTTTTTCAAAAACCGACCGGCGAAAAATTGAAAAAGGTCCCGGTGTTATATAAAGAGCATTTAAATAACAAAAAACTTTTCGCAGGAATATACCAAATATGTATTCGGCTTTTTGAATAAGACCCAGTATACCTTTCGGCTCAAATATTTTGATGGAAGGAGTGACAGCCATAATTTCACTATCTTCAAATCGGACTACAATTCTCCTTAAAGCTTCAGGATGAACAAATGAGTCTGCATCAAGGCAGCCGACAAGTTCGGAATCCACGAATTCCAGAGCGTAATTTAAGGCTGTATGCTTGCCGCCATTTTCTTTTTTCAAAAGCTTTATTTGTTTGTTCTTGGTAAATCTTTGAATTATTTTCCAGGTATTGTCAGTGCTGCCATCGTCCACAATAAAAATAGAAAGTTTGTCTTTGGGATAATTGAGCCTAAGAAGCGAAAAAATGGTCTTGAGCACCGTAGTTTCTTCATTCCAAACAGGTACTATAATAGAGACACTTGGCCATTTGTTTAATGATGGCAGGATTGAAATTTTCCTCTCTTTTTCTTTAAATTCAAAGTAGGTGATTAGAAAAAACACCTCAAAATAGAGTGCAATAAAAAGGAAAATATAGGTAATAGTTTCCGAAACCAGATGCATGTTTAGATTGTAGTATACTTTTTAATATTTAGCGAATTTTCGCTTCGTAAGCTTCGGCTGTTTTTTGCTCCAATTTTTTGTGCATTGTGTCAACCTCGGTGCTAGTTAAAGTCCCTTCAAGGGAGCGATAAACAATCCTGTAAGCATAACTTATTTTGTCTTTGCCAATTTTTGCTTCATTTTCATATTTATCAATCATTTTTACCTCCTCAACAATATCTTCCCCGATTGTTTCCCGGATCAAATCAAAATAATTATTTGGTACGAAATCCTTGCCCACCACAAAGGAAATATCGCGGACTACGGGCGGATATTTACTGACTTCTTTGTATTTTTGGCCGAGTTTAAGCTGTTTTTTGACCCGAGCATCTTCTGACCAAAGAAGCCTTATATCGGGCAATTCCATGCTGATCAGGGCCAGTCTTTCAAGTCCAAAACCAAAGGCCCAGCCGTTATAAATATTTGAATCTACACCAAGATTATCCAAAACTTTGGCCTTGACCACACCACTGCCCAAAACTTCTACCCATTTGTCGTCTTTTTCAATTTCCATTTCCAAGCTTGGAGTTGTGAACGGAAAAGTGTCTTCGTTGAATTTATATTTCACATCTTTACCGAAGACCGCTCGAGCAATTTCAATCAACACATTTTGTAAATCTTCGGTAGTAATAATTTTTTCGTCTTTGCGACAAAGAAACCAACCATCAATTTGATGGAAAACATTCATATGGTGTCGATCTATTTCGTCTTTTCTATAAACTTTACCATAACTGAAACAACCAACACTTTCTCCTTTTTTTATTCTCTCTTTGATTTCTGGAAGCTCCGTGTAGTAATACCACATTATGGTAGTGTGAGTGCGTAAAATATGCTCGTCATCCGTATAATAAGTATCTGATTTGCTTCTGGTGGGATGATCTTTTGGAAAATCAAATAAATCAAAACTAATATCAGCCGGCACTATTTCAGGATTTTTAATGACATCAAGATTGGACATTTCCGGAATATTCAAAATTCTCTGGACAATTTCGTATATGGGGTTGCCGGGAGCACGCGACAAGTCTGGCATACTTAAATAGCGCTTCATGCGCATAGCATCGGCGTCTTCTCTTTTATCCAGACTTTTAATCAGGGCTTCTTCCTGCCCGGCCGGCACTTCGTATTGATTTCTTTGCATAACCTTCATTCTAAATAAAAACGTGCTAAAATTCAACACATGGATTCGACAAGCTCACCACAAGTGTATAAAAAAGGCTTTTCTTCAGATGAATTCGAAGAATTAAAAGATTCCATTATTGAACAAGGTTTTGAATATAAAAAAGTGAAAGTGGAGGATGCTCTAAGAGAAACCATTCCTTTTTGTATGGATGCCGTTTATAAAAATCCGTCTTCTATGCGTACCGATGCTCCGCAAGCTTTCAGTTGTTCATCTCTTATAAGCTATCTTTATGTGCAAGCCGGAGTTTGGATGCCATCGCTCTCTATTGATAAATATGTTTTTGGCACTCCCATATCAAAAGAGGAATTGAAATATGGTGATCTGATTTTTTCAAACAGCGGTAACGGTCGTGTCAGATACGAAACAGTTGAATATTTGCCGGAAACCAAAGTACCCGACGGTGTTGATCATGTCGGTATGTATTTGGGAAAAAACAAAGTAATTCACGCCACAAAAAAACACGAAAAAGTAGTAATAGAAACTCTGGATGATTTTAGAAACACTTCAAAAATAGTGGGATATAGAAGAGTGGCTGATATTGACGAGGAAAGATATGTGGTATCCATGCCAGACGACAGAGTTGATTTGTTAAAAAAGAGTAGCAAAGCGCTTGTAAATTTGCTATAATGAAAGGGTAATGGCAAAAGAAATTAAGGTTAAAAAGAGCAGTTATAGCGCCGAAAACATTACTGTTTTGGAGGGGCTAGAGCCGGTGCGCCGAAGGCCGGGGATGTACATTGGCACCACCGGTCCGGATGGTTTGCATCATTTGGTAGTGGAAATTTTTGACAATTCCCGTGATGAAGCGATGGGTGGTTTTGCGAATGATATTGAAGTAGCCTTCCTTCCTGGCAATCGCGTTAGGGTAGTTGATAATGGTCGCGGCATTCCCGTTGATATTCATAAACAGACAAAAGTTTCAGCCCTTGAGACAATTATGACCACTCTCCATGCTGGAGGAAAATTTGGAGGAGAGGGTTACAAAATTTCCGGTGGTTTGCACGGAGTGGGAGCTTCGGTAGTAAATGCTCTCTCTGTTTATATGCGCGCAGAAGTTCATAAAGATGGAGGAATTTATGTCCAAGAATACTCAAAAGGTAAAAAGAAAGCGTCTGTAAAAAAAGTCGGCTCTTCAAAATTGCACGGTACCATCATCACTTTTGAGCCGGATCCGGAAATATTTAAAGAAGGAGTAAATTTTGATTTTGAAAGAGTAGTCTATCATATGCGTCAGCAGGCTTATTTGGTCAAAGGTCTCAAAATATCCGTTTTGGATTTCAGAGAAACCAAAGAAAAAATAAAAGATACCGAAACTTTTTATATGAGGGATTTGGGATTGGAGGCTCCGTCAATGACATTCTACTTTGACGGCGGGCTGGTTTCTTTAATACGATTTTATAATCACAACTCAGAAACCGATCCATAAAAATATTTTTTATGTTGAAAAGACAAACGAAAATTTTGAAGGCGTAGAAGTGGCTCTGCAGTATGTGGATGATATTTCGGCGCGCATTATGCCCTTCGCCAACAATATTTATACCAGTGAGGGCGGCACCCACACTACCGGCTTCAAGACGGCTCTAACTAGAACTTTAAATAATTATGCCAAGAAAAACAATCTTGCTAAAAACGGAGATGATGTTTTTACAGGAGATGATGTCTTGGAAGGATTGACTGCTGTCATTTCAATCAAGCTGCGAGAAGTGCAATTTGAAGGCCAAACCAAAGCCAAACTCGGCAGTGTGGAAGCTCGCGGTATGGTAGAGAGTATTTTTGGAGAAGCTTTTGACGCATTCTTAGAAGAAAATCCCGACGACGCCAGAGCGATTATTAATAAAGTTGTTTTGGCTCTGCGCGCACGCAAGGCGGCTAAAGCAGCCAAAGATTCAATTTTGAGAAAAGGAGCTTTGGAAGGTATGACACTTCCGGGCAAACTAGCCGATTGTCAGAGCAAATCAGCAGAGGAATCCGAGCTCTTCATTGTGGAGGGAGACTCGGCCGGAGGCACTGCCAAAACAGGCCGAGATAGGAAGAATCAGGCTATATTGCCTTTGCGCGGCAAGATTTTAAATATTGAAAGAGCGCGACTTGACCGTATGCTCGGTTCGGAACAAATTAAAAATTTGGTGGTGGCTCTTGGCACAGCCATAGGAGATACTTTTGATTTGTCTAAATTCGTTATCATAAAATAATTATAGCTACCGATGCCGACGTGGACGGCGCTCATATTCGTACTCTCATTCTGACTTTGTTTTATCGATATTTCAGGCCGATTATTGATGGGGGATTTATTTATATCGCTCAGCCGCCTCTTTATAAAATTAAAAAGGGTAAAGAAGTACATTATGCTTACAGTGATGATGAGAAGGCTAGAATTATTGGGCGTTCCAGTGCCGAGGTTGACGAGATTGAACTTCCCGCTGCCGAAGTTGATCGTTCCGCTGCCGATGTTGACGAGTCTGAAAGCACTTCCAAAACTCCTAAAGTTTTAGTCCAGCGCTACAAAGGTCTCGGAGAAATGAATGCCGAAGAACTTTGGGAGACCACTATGGATCCAAAGAGACGCATCTTAAAACAAATAGCAGTTGAAGACGCTCAGGAAGCCGACCGCATTTTTGATGTGCTCATGGGCTCCGACGTCCCCGCTCGCAAATCTTTCATCCAGTCCAACGCTAAGCTGGCAACTATTGATATTTAAAAAAATATGAAAGAAAGATTCGGACCATGTGTAGATAAAAATTGTTCAACTTGTTGTGATCCAGTTAAAGTTGCAAGATTTTTTCCAAAAGAAAAAATTCCGAAAGATGCAGATGGTAATGATTTGTGGCAAAAAAGAGAAGAATTGTTAATTCCACAGGATCAACCTGAAGAAACAAAATTAGAAACTTATGATTGCAAAAACTTTAATCCAAAAAGTGGACTGTGCAAAGACTATGAAAATAGACCGGATATTTGTCGAAAAGCCGGATGTATAGATAAAGACTCAGCAGAATCAGAAGAATATCAATTTAAAAAATTAAGTGAGCAGAAATTTATAAAGATAACGCCGTAAAAATTTGGCATGAAAAAGAAAATTAAAGTAGGCATTCTCTTTGGGGGCAAATCAGCTGAACACGAGGTATCTTTGCAGTCGGCAAAAAATGTAGTTGACGCCATTGATAAAGACAAGTATGAAGTTGCTCTTATAGGAATAGATAAAACGGGTAAATGGCTACTTCCAAATAAATCCCAATTTTTGCTTAATGCAAATGACCCAAAACTGATTAAATTAAACAAAGCAAGCGAGGAAAGCGTTGCCCTTGTCCCACAAAGCGGTGGTGAATTAACTAATCTATCAAACCAAAACTCAAATTATTCCGTAGATGTCGTTTTTCCAATACTACACGGTCCGTTTGGAGAGGACGGCACAGTTCAGGGGCTACTAAAATTGGCGGGAGTTCCTTTTGTTGGGGCAAGTATCCTTGGCTTGCGATTGGAATGGATAAAGATGTGATGAAAAGATTGCTACGAGATGCTAATATTCCTATTGCTGATTTTCTCGCTTTCAAACGGAAAGACAAGATTAATTTTGAAGAAATATCAAAAAAATTAGGACTTCCGTTTTTTGTTAAGCCAGCTAATCTTGGTTCTTCCATTGGAATTAACAAGGTGAAAAACAAAAAAGATTTTCCAAAAGCTGTAAAAGAAGCATTTCAATATGATACAAAGATTATCATTGAAGAATATATTCTCGGCAGAGAGCTTGAATGTTCTGTGCTGGGCAATCAAAACCCGGTTGCTTCTGCTGTAGGAGAAGTGATACCACATCAAGAGTTTTATTCTTATGAAGCAAAATACATAGACGAAAATGGTGCTACCCTCGAAATACCTGCCAAAATAAATTCCAAAACTGTTAAAGGTGTTCAGGAACTAGCAATAAAGACATTCAAAACTCTTTCTTGTGAAGGATTAGGTAGAGTAGATTTCTTTTTGAAAGATAACGGAAAATTGATTGTAAATGAAATAAATACAATTCCCGGATTTACAAAAATCAGTATGTATCCTCGCCTTTGGGGAGCCAGTGGTATTTCCTATACAGAACTCATAAATCGTTTAATTGAACTCGCGATTGAGCGTTTTAAGCGAGAACAAAAAATCAAAACTTCTTATTAGTAAAGATAAATTATTATTTCTTTTCTTTGATTTCTTTTTGGAGGAGATCCAAGAATTTTTCTGCTGGCATTGAGCCGAGTTTTTTACCTTCACCATCACCGCGCACTTCAACTGTGACTTCTTTTGATTCAACCTCTTTATCACCAAGCACTATCCAGTAAGGAATCTTTTCATTTTTGGCAGCACGGACTTTTTTGCCTAAATTTTCATCCTCCAAATCAACTTCAGCTCTGATGCCATTTTCTTTCAGCAAATCATAAACTTCTTGTGCATAAGCATTGTGAGATTCCGCACCGGTATCACTTTAACCTGCATGGGCGAGAGCCAAAGAGGAAAGTTGCCGGCGTAGTGTTCAATAAGTATTCCCATAAATCTTTCAAATGAACCAAAAATGGCAACATGCAAAACAACAACCCGGTGTTTTTTACCGTCTTCACCGGTGTAATCCATATCAAAATTTTCCGGCTGATTAAAGTCCAGTTGTATAGTAGTCAGTTGCCATTCTCGGCCAATTGAATCTTTCACTTTTATATCTATTTTGGGTCCGTAAAACGCTGCTTCACCTTCTTCAATACTATAGGCTACACTCCATTTTTTAACTTGCTCAATTAAAATTTGCTCAGCTTTTTGCCAAACATCATCGGCCCCAAAATATTTTTCTTTATTTTTTGGATCTCTTATCGAAACTTCTACTTTATAGTCATTGAAGCCAAAAATTTTATAAACTTTCTGCATTAACCCTAAAATCATTTCAATTTCGGATTCGATTTGATCCCCACGAATAATGTGATGGGTATCATCTTGGCATAAACCTTTAACTCGCAGTAGTCCGGACAATTCTCCACTTTTTTCGTTTCTATAGACTGTTGTGTTCTCGGCTATGCGCAAAGGCAAATCACGATAACTGTGTGGCTCCGCGTTGTAAATTTCAAAATGATGCGGACAATTCATAGCTTTTAATACAAATTCTTCACCATTGTCATCTTTCATAATCGGCATCATGGCGTCGTATTTACCCAAGTGGCCACTACGAATGTAGAGTTCTTTCCTGGCAATGTGGGGAATTGTTACAAAAGAATATCCAAGTTTTTCTTTTTCAGAACGGATGAAATTTTCCAATTCGGTCCGGATTATGTTGCCTTTTGGTAAATACATAGGTAAACCTTTGCCGACTAATTCGGAAATAGTGAATAATTTCATTTCCTTGCCTAATTTTTTGTGGTCACGCTTTTCGGCCTCTTCTTTCATGTGCAGATATTCATCCAATTTTTCTTTTGATTCAAACGCCAAACCATAAATGCGGGTCAGCATTTTATTTTTCTCGTCTCCGCGCCAATAAGCGCCGGCGATTCTCTCAAGCTTCCAAGAATCTTTTGGAATTTCATCAGCGTCTGAGACGTGGCCACCAACACAAAGATCTGTGAACTCTCCGGAAGTATAAAAAGAAATATTTTGACCATCTTTTTCTAAATCTTTTATAAGTTCAAGTTTATATTCGTTTTTTTCAAAAAACTTTTTGGCTTCTTCTGTGCTCACTTCCTTGCCTTCAAATTTTACCCAAGTTTTCAAAACCTGCCTCATCTTATTTTCAATCTTTTCCAGATCATTTTCTGAAATAGGGGATGAAAAATCAAAATCATAATAAAATCCGTTATCAATGACCGGCCCGATGGTTGGCTTGGCATCCGGATACAGCTCCAGTACCGCAGCCGCCAGTAAATGCGCCAACGAATGCCTAACCTTCTCAATTTTTTCCTCTTTTGACATAAATAAATATTACAACTTCTTGGCTTTTTCGGCAATGAGAGTTTTTTCGCCATTGCGCAGGGAGACGCGGGCTTTGATGGCAATACATTGGTCGGGAACAAAGACGGAAGAAAATTCCTGCAGAACGCGGGGAAAACGACAAGTTCGATTTCGTCAGTCAAGTCAACAAATTTAATGAAAAACATTTTGTCTCCGTTTTTGGTCAAAATGTCTCGCATATTTTCGATGAGTCCGCCAACTATCACCACTTCGTTCTCTTTAGACTTTTCTTTTATATTTTTTATACTATTTTTTTGACTCCCTAATTTGTCTTTAAATTGATCCAGTGGGTGGCCGGAGATGTACAAGCCTAAAAGTTCTTTTTCCCAAGCTAGCCGTTCGGCCACAGTAGCAGGATTTGATGGTATTAAGTGCAAAGGCGAATATCCGGTTGTGGCAGCAAAAAGCGAACTTTGGTCCAGATTGGCCGCCGATTCTTTGCTGTATTCCAAAAGGATATCGGTGTTGGAAAGCAAAAGACCTCTTTCGCCAAAATTGTCAAAAGCGCCGGCTTTAACCAAAGCTTCCAGAGATTTTTTATTCAAATTTCTGTCTTGAATTCTAGTTAAAAAATCTTCAAGCGATTTAAACTTTCCTTTTTCTTTTCTTTCAGCAGTAATGATGTGGGAAATGCCTTCTCCAAAATTTTTGATGGTAGTTAGTCCAAACCTAATAGTCTCGCCTTCATTTTTTATTTCTGATTCATTTTTCTTAACCAGAGTAAAATCAGAAAAACTTTCATTGATATCAGGTGGCAAAATTTCAATACCCATGCGCTTGCATTCGGTAATAGAAGTTGCCACTTTTTCGGTATCTCCCGATTCGGCTGAAAGTACTGCTCTCATGTATTCTCCGGGAAAATTAGCTTTGAGATACGCAGTCTCATAAGCCACTCGACCGTAAGAGACGGAATGGGCCTTGTTAAATCCGTAAGCGGCAAAAGGTTCTATCCAACTCCAAATTTGCTTGGCCTTTTTCTCGCTCCAGCTAGAATGTTCCATACATCCTTTGATAAATTTTTCTCTTTGCTTTTCCATTTCTTCCGGAATCTTTTTACCGACCGCTTTACGGAATTTATCGACTTCGCCCCAAGTATAGCCAGCCAATTTGTTGGCCATCATAAGCAAGTCGTCTTGATAAACCAAAATACCGTAAGTTTTTTCAAGTATGGGCTCCAGAGCCGGATCAAGATAAGTGATCTTTTTGGGGTCATGTTTGCGAGCAATATAATCGGGAATAAATTGCATCGGTCCTGGACGGTAAAGGGCCACCATAGCATTTATGTCATGGATGGCTGTGGGCTTGAGTTCCACCAAAAATCTGGTCATACCGTCACCGTTGAGCTGAAATAGGTCTTCAGTTTCGCCTCGAGCCAACATCTCAAAAGTTTTTTTATCGTTAATGGGCATTTTGTCCAAATCTATCTCTACTCCTTTGGTTTTTTTAATAAGTTCAAGAGTAGCCGCAATAATAGAAAGGTTTTTAAGCCCCAAAAAATCAAACTTCAAAAGTCCGGCGGCATTTTCATCAATACTATACATATCGTACTGAGTGATTATTTTTCCCTCGCCTTTGGGATCGTATTGAAGGGGAGTGAAGTCGGTCAAATCAGTCGGGCTAATGACCACGCCAGCTGCATGGACACCAATATGGCGCGCGCAGCCTTCTATTTTTTTTGCCATATCTATAATTTTTTTTGAATCCGGATCTTTTTTATAGAGTTCCGTAAGCTCCGGCACTTCATTTAAGGCACGATCAATGGTCATAGGGAAACCTTGCTGACCCATGGGTATGAGTTTGGCTATCCTGTCTCCGATTGTATAAGCGAAACCGAGCGCCCGAGCCGTATCGCGCACAGACCCTCGAGCCATCATTGTGCCGAATGTTCCTATCTGGGCAACTTTATCTTCGCCATATTTATGTTTTACATATTCAACCATTTCGTCACGCCTATCGTCAGCAAAGTCCATATCAATATCTGGAGCAGAAGGCCGATCTGGATTTAAAAATCTTTCAAAAGGTATTTCGTACTCAAGCGGATTTATATTTGTAATGTGAGCGGCATAAGTTGCAAGAGAACCGGAAACCGAGCCTCTGATATTAGTTAAAATACCATGCTCGTGAGCATAATTCATAAGATCAGCCACTACCAAAAAGTAAGGTGAATAGCCTTTCGTTTTTATAACATTAAGCTCATATTCTAATCTCTCTATCACTTCCTTGCTTTTAGGAAGCCCGCGATCTTCCAATCCATCATAAGCAAGATCGTGTAATTCATCATCATAACTTTTTCCTGACTCGACTTTAATGTCAGGAAAAGACCATTTACCAAGTTCCAGTTCAAGATTGCAGAGAGCGGTTATTTTGTGATTATTAAAAATAGCTTCTGGATAATTTACAAATCTCTCCTTAACCTCTGCTTCGGAAATAAAAGAAAAGTCTTCATCTTCATTATTCCAAGCTCCTCTTTCTGCCCCGATGGCCATCGGGGCACCTTGGCTTACAGCCATAAGAGTATCTTTAGCTTCTTTATCTTCTGGTGCAATGTAATAAACATCATGACAGGCCACAATAGGCAGCTCTTTTTCTTTGGCAAACTCGGTCAATGTATTCATGTGTTCGTTATGGCCGATAAGCTCCGGATGCATAGTGATTTCAATATAAAAATCGCCACCATCATCATTTGAAAAAATTTTCTTATACTTTTGCACTAATTCATTGGCCAGCTCAATATTTTTATTCCTAAGAGCAGTAGAAATATCTCCGCTCCAAGATGAAGAAATGCAAATGAGCCCTTCTTTATATTTTTCCAAAAGTTCAAAATCAATGCGAGGTTTGTAATAAAATCCTTCTAAATAGGATGCCGTCACCAGCTTCATTAGATTTTTATATCCAATCTCATTTTTGCAAAGCAAAATTAATCTGAACCTGTCTTTATCAACACCGGCCTGCTTATCAAAACGGGTGCGGCTGGCTAGGTATGCGTCAACTCCAATAATTGGTTTAATACCAGATTTTTTGCACTCCTTATAAAACTCAATGGCGCCGTACATATTACCATTATCCGTAAGCGCTAGAGTCTCCATCTCATTTTTTTTGGCCGCTTCAATAAGCTCTGGAATTTTGGGTAAAGCCTGAAGGAGGGAATAGTGGGAATGGGTGTGTAGGTGAGTGAATTTCATATATAGCAGTATAATACAAAGTATGAAATATGTTTACGGAGTAGATGAGGCGGGTAGGGGGCCACTGGCAGGGCCGATTACGCTTGCGGCATTTTCGGCACCTCAAAATTTTAGAAACAAATTAATAAAAATATTGGGGGTAAAATAAAAGATTCAAAACAATTCTCGGCAAAGAGAAGAAAAGAAATTTACAAAGATCTTTTGATATTAAAAAAGGAAGAAGAAGTAGATTTTAAAGTTTCTCATATTTCAAATAAAATAATAGATAAAAGAGGTATTAGTTATGCGACAAATCTGGCAATAAAAAGAGTGTTCGTCAATACTAAACGCTCAGCGTCTAATAATGATGCGGTAAGGCTTGACGGATTATTGAAAGCGCCGTCAAAATTTAAAAATCAGAAAACGATTATAAAGGGTGATGAAAAAGATGTTTTCATTGCCTGCGCATCTATTGTCGCCAAAGTTCGCAGAGACCGCCTGATGTGCCGTATGGCAAAAAAATATCCTCAATATAGCCTTGAAATTCACAAGGGTTATGGTACAGTGTTCCACCGCCTCCTTATTCAAAAACACGGCCTATCTGGAATTCACCGCAAGTCGTTTTGTACACACATTTAATTGTTTTTATTTTTCATTGAGAGCATTCTTAAATAGGGGTTATTTATGAGACTGGGTTTTACCGAAGGAACCGAATTTTTTGAAAGAATGATTGTCTGGTTTTCTTCTCCGTCTAGAAGAAGCACGCCAATCAATCATTTTGAACAAAGAGAAAAAATGTGTGAGAAAGGAAGAGAGCAATTTTATCACTTTCTTGCAAACCCAGCTAACGATACTGCATTTCTTGCCCACGTTGAGCCAACAAAAAAGAATGGCGGGTGCTTGAAATGCCGCAAAGTGTTTTGTAAATATATAGAATCAGTCACAAGTGTTGGTGACACTTCATATAGCGTTAGCAGATAAATCTCGCGACGCTATTTTCTTGCCTTATTTTATTAAATATATTAAGATACAAGCATGGTAGTTCGAATGAGACATAACAGGAGCCAGACGGGAAATACAAGGAGTCATCATGCGCTGGTGAGTCCGTCTTTAACTTTGTGCAAAGAGTGCGGTTCGCCCAAGGCCCAGCACAGCGTCTGTCAGGTTTGCGGTAAGTATAAAGGCAAGCAGGTGATTGATGTCCATGGCGAAATTAGCCAAGAAAGAAAAAAGAGCTAAGGAGAAAGAAAAAGAATCCCGATAAATTCAAGTTTGTAGACTTTTATAATTTTGAATAGTTTGGTATTCTTATAAGGAATATGGCAAACAGGCACCTTGCAAGATCAACAGTTCTTCAAACTCTCTATGAGTGGGATTTTAGCGGTCAAAAAATAAATCCTGAGGACATACTTCGAAGGGATGTTACTGAATTTGCTCCGGGCGCAGAATCTCAGAATTTTATGACGGATCTTTTGGGCGGAATAATTTCCAAACAAAAAGATCTTGATAATGTAATCGCATCCGCCGCTCCGGAATGGCCAATTGAAAAAATCAGTGTTATGGATAGAAATATCCTGAGGCTCGGTCTTTATGAATTGCTTTTTGCCGATAGAGAACAGGTTCCTCCCAAAGTGGCCATCAATGAAGCCATCGAACTGGCCAAGAAATTCGGTGGCGAGACAAGCGGCAAATTTATAAACGGCGTTCTGGGCGCAGTTTACAAAGAGATGGGTGAGCCGGGCAAAGATGATAAAAGCGCTCCAAAAAAACCAGCTACATTGGAAAGTCATGCCGGTGCTGTCGTTTATGCTAATCACCAAAAAGAAATATATGTGGCATTAGTTCACGACGTCTTCGGTCATTGGACATTGACTAAAGGCAAGATGGAAAAAGGGGAGAGCGAAGAAGATGCCATAGTGCGTGAAGCCAAAGAAGAGCTCGGCATACCAATTGAAGTCAAAAGCCGCCTCGGTGAAAACAGTTACGAAACATTTCATCCTGAAAAGGGCAAGTTGAAAAAGCACATTATATACTTTTTGGCCGAAGCGCCGTTTGAGGAATTGACACTGGAGAATAAAGAAAAGAAAGGTGGTCTCGATGATGTCAGATGGTTTAAGCTGGCCGAAATACTTGACTTGAATTTTTATGATGATATTTTGCCTATTGTCACCAAAGCCATCAACTTATTAGTGAAAAGTTAGAAAGCCATGAAAGAAAAAGAACTTGACGGATTTGAAAAACTGATCGAAATAGAATTTAAAGATAAAGATTTGCTTAAGCAGGCGTTTACTCACCGCTCTTTTTTGAATGAACACAAAGCTCTCAAGAGCAAGCACAATGAGCGGCTTGAATTTTTAGGAGATGCGGTGCTCGAACTTGTCATCACTCATTATTTATACGAAAAATATCCGGATAAAAATGAAGGCGATTTGACCTCTATCCGGAGCGCCTTGGTCAACGCCACCACCTGCGCCGAGGTGGCAAAAAAATTGGAAGTCAATGATTATCTGCTCCTTTCAAAAGGCGAGGCTAAAGATACGGGGCGAGCTAGGCAATATATTTTGGCTAACGCTTTAGAAGCGATTATCGGAGCCATTTATGTTGATTTGGGATACGAGTCGGCGCAGGATTTTATAATGAAGCATATCGCTCCCATGACCTCTCAGATAGTCAAAGAACAACTTTGGGTGGATGCCAAAAGCAAGTTCCAAGAAAAAGCTCAAGATATAGAAGGAGTCACTCCATCATACAAAACCATAAAAGAAGTCGGCCCCGATCATGATAAAAAATTTACAGTTGCTGTTTTTCTCGGTGACATTTTGGTCTCCGAAGGCGAAGGAGAATCCAAACAGGACGCCGAACAATCAGCCGCCCGCAACGCTCTCAAAGAAAAGGGATGGGATTAAAAATTGCAAAAACATTGTTTCTACGTTAAGTCATAAGGATAAGGCTCTTGAAACAATGTTTTTGCAATTTTTTCTGTTATAATTTACTACAATTATGCTTAAATCGTTGGAGATATCGGGATTTAAAAGTTTTGCTAAGAAAACCGAACTTAATTTCAAATCGCCCATCACCGCCATAGTCGGACCAAACGGCAGCGGCAAATCAAACGTTGCTGAGGCTTTTAGATTTTGTTTAGGAGAACAATCCATTAAATCAATGCGCGGCAAGCGCGGCGAGGATTTGATTTGGAACGGTTCAACTGAGGTAAGCCGCTCAAACAGAGCCAGTGTAAAAATTGTTCTTGATAATAGCAAAAATTTATTCGGTTTAGATTTCGAAGAAGTGATCATTGAGAGAGTGGTCAATAGAGACGGCGGAAACGAATATTATTTGAACGGCTCTTTGGTGCGGCTTAAAGATATTATTGAACTCCTCTCCCAAGCCCATATTGGCGCTTCGGGACATCACATAATCTCCCAAGGAGAGGCAGACCGAATATTGTCAGCAAACATAAAAGAAAGGAGAGAGATGATAGAAGATGCATTGGGGCTTAAGATTTACCAATATAAAAGAGAAGAGAGCGAAAGGAAACTTTTGAAAACAGAGGAAAATATAAAACAGGTGGAATCTTTGAGGAGAGAAATCGCGCCGCACATCAAATTTTTGAAAAAACAGGTTGAAAAAGCGGAGAAGGCGGAGGATTTGAGAGTTAAGCTTTGCAATTTTTACAGGCAATATTTAAAAAAGAGAAAAAATATATTTAGAGGAGCAAAAAGAACAAATAGAGGCAGAAAAGGGGCCAACTGAAGATAAATTAGAGAGACTCGAAAAAGAAATGGAGGAGGCCAAGAGAATTTTAAATAATTCTTCAAAAAAAGATGGCAAAAGCGAAGATCTTTTGAATATTGAAAATGAAGTTAAAAAAGAAAGAGGAAATAAAGATGATCTTTACAGGCAGGTCGGCAAAATGGAAGGTGAGATGGCCGCCAATATAAGAAATATCGAAAAAATAAAAGCGGAGCAGAGATCGGAAGAAAGCAAAACTATCTTGCTTAAAGAAGTTGAAGATTTAGAAAAAGAAATTTCAATATATTCAGAAGTTGCTCAAATTATACAAAGGATAAGAGACTTCATCGCGAGCCACAAAGCCATTTTCAACAGCAAAAATTTATATGAACTCTTGGAAGTTAATAAGAACCTGGAAGAGAAGAAGAGGACATCGGAAGAAAAGATAAAGAGCATAGACGCCGATTTAGAGGCGCTTGCCAACAAATACCAGGAAATTAAAGGACTTATAGAAAGAGACAGAGATTCGGAGAGAGTGGCAGAAAAAAACATTTTTAGGATTTCATCGGAGCAGAATGAACTTAGAAATAAGATAGAATTTTTGAAAGAAAGAGAGCATAGACTTTCAATTGAAGAAAATGATTGGAAAAGGGAGATACAGGAAGGCGGAGTTCTTTTGGGCACGGCTATTTTAGGGTTTGAAAATGACGAACTTGATGGCCAGCAAGAAAGCTCCTCTCCAGAAAGTCCTCGGGTCGCTCTTACAGGCTCAACCAGACTTTCTTCCGAGGACTTTCTTGCTGGCATAACAGAACCCAGAGGAAAGCAATTGGAAAGACAAAGAGAACTCGAGAAAATGAAGATAAGATTGGAAGAGATGGGTGGAGCGGGCGGAGCAGAAGTAATGAAAGAATACAAAGAAAGTGCCGAGAGAGACGAATTTCTGGCGAAAGAACTGGAAGATTTGAAAAAATCGGCCGAGTCTCTGGAAATTCTTATAAAAGAACTGCTGGAAAGGCTGGATATTGAATTCAAAGATGGAGTAGAGAAGATAAATAAAACTTTCCACGAATATTTTGCCCTTATGTTTGGCGGTGGCGAAGCAGAATTGAAAATTATAAAAGAAAAGATTGGAAAAAGGAAAGATTTGGAAAATGATGGTATGGGAGATGAAGGAGAAAGTGAAGAAGAAACAAAAGAGGGAATTGATATTTCAGTGTCATTGCCGCGAAAAAGGACTAAAGGATTGGATATGCTCTCGGGTGGTGAGAGAGCGCTCACTTCTATCGCTTTGCTTTTTGCCGTCTCCCAAGTCAACCCGCCACCGTTTATAATTTTAGACGAAACAGACGCTGCCTTAGATGAAGCCAACTCAAAAAAATATGGTGATATGATTGAATCACTCTCCAAAGTCTCGCAGCTCATCCTAATTACCCACAACCGCGAAACAATGTCCCGCGCCGGCGTCATCTATGGCATCACTATGGGTCGCGACGGCGTCTCTCGCCTTCTCTCCATTGCCTTCGATGAAGCAGTTGCGGTAGCGAAATAAAATTAAACCAACTTAAAATCAAGAGTTTTGCGGTCGAGGTCGGCGGAAGTTAATTTGACGCGGATAGTGTCGCCGAGGTAGAATTTTTTGTGGGTAGCAGAGCCGACGATGGCGTAATTTTTGGAGTCGAGTTTGTAATAGTCGTCGGTTAAATCTTTGGTACGCACCAGCCCTTCGACCTTCGTCTCAGGGTCTTCGACATACATACCCCATTCGGTCACGCCTGAAATGACGGCATTAAATTCTTGCCCAATTTTATTTTTCATAAATTCAACCTGCTTGTATTTGATGCTGTCTCTCTCCGCTTCTTGAATTATAATTTCTTTTTTACTCGCCTCTTCGGCGATCTTTTCAAATCTGACGAATTCATTCTTGGGAACAGGTTCATTTTTTAGATGCTTTTCCAATATTCGATGAACCATAAGGTCGGGATAACGGCGGATGGGTGAAGTGAAGTGGGTATAATATTCAAAAGCTAAACCAAAGTGGCCTATGTTCTTGGTGGAATATTCGGCTTTGGCCATAGCTCTGATTGCCGCTGTTTTAATTAAAGATTCGCTAGTATGACCTTCAATCTCTGACAGGAGCAAATTAAGATTTTTAGAATTTACGTATCCACCCCTTACAGGCAGATTATGTCCAAGAGCTTTTACAAAAATTGCCAGTTCTTCCATTTTTTCTGCATTGGGTAAACCGTGCACTCGAAAAATAGAAGCACCGCCTCTTTTGTTCACTTTGTCGCTTATAAACTTGGCCACTTCGCGGTTGGCGAGGAGCATCCACTCTTCAATCATTTTCATGGTATCTAGTCGCGGCTTTTTGTAAATACGGAGAGGTTTGCCTTCGCTATCAAGCTCGAATTTGACTTCATCTGTCTCAAATTCAATGGCGCCATTTTTCTTATTTTCTTCACGATAAATATTGGCTATGCGATTAAGTTCGTGTAAGGGAGTGTCAAAGACGGTCTTTGACATATCTGACTTGAGGCCTATGTCAAGGACCGTCCTTGACACTGTATACAAAACCTCTTGTGCCTCCTCATAACTAAATCTTTTGTTTGAATTTATTATGGTCTTTCCAAACCATCTTTCCAAGATCTCTCCGGTATCTTTTTTAATATCAAAAACTGCTGAAAAAGCGAGACGATCTTCGTTTGGAACAAGCGAGCAAAGACCATTGCTTAAGACCTCGGGAAGCATGGGAATGGTACGATCAACCAGATAAGTTGAGAAGCTTCTCTTGAGAGCTTCTCTGTCCAGAGCACTGCCGGGCGAACGAAATGAGAAACATCGGCAATATGAACTCCAACTCTTATTTTGTTTTCATCGACTTCCTCATATGAAAGCGCGTCGTCAAAATCTTTGGCATCCGCCGGGTCGATTGTGAAGGTGGTTATGTTCCGGAAATCTCTTCTCAAAACCCCACCCGGCCTATGGCCACCCTCCCCTTGATCAGGGGAGGGAAAACCACTAACCCCAGATTCCGCGCCTTCCCTCTCCTGAACAAGGAGAGGGCTACGCGAAGCGAGGGGTGAGGTTTGGTTTTGAATTTTCTCAGCCGCTTTCGCTATTTCTTGCGCTTCGGCTTCCACTTCAGCAGGGAAGTCATAAACAATACCTTTGTCCAAAAGTATGGACTGCATTTCTGTCTCATGTTCGCCTTTTTTACCAATAACCGAAATAATTTTGCCTTTGGGATTAATATTTGGGTTTGTCCAACTTATTTCAACCAAAACTTTAGTACCAGATTCTATTTCTTTGGGAAAATCAAATATGTCTACTTCTCTATAAAATTTAAAATCATCCGGTTTAAAAATTATACTCGCTCCGGATCTTTCGATAGTGCCGACAAATTTAGTTTTATTTCTTTTTATTATTTTAGAAACTCGGCCCTTTTTTCTATCTCTATCTCTGCCAATAATCTCAACTTCCACTTCATCTTTATCAAGGGCGCAATTTAAATTTTCTTCAAAAACTATAATGTCGTCCTTTTCTCCAAGAACTATCACAAAACCCAACGGTTTAGCCGTTATTTTTATTATCCCTTTTAATTTTTTAATTTCTTTCTTTTTATGCATATTTGTTTTATACTAACATAGTTTTACAAATTAACTAAAATTTATGTTTTCAATAGAAGAATCTGTAAAATACAGTTGGCATAAAGCTAAGGAACACATGGAAATATCTTTGTTTTGCCACTCTTTTGGTCTTGGCAGTCAGTATCCTCACCAACAAATCTTTATTAGGACTTATAGCTACGATTTTCCTCATTATAATAAAAATTGGTTATACCAAAATATTTCTGAGAATCCACGACGGGGAAAGTCCGAAATTTGTAGAAATATTTGAAGAATACAGAATTTTTTGGAGATATTTAGGCACTTCCATTTTAACTTTTTTGACAATCATCGGTGGTTTAATTCTCCTCATAATACCGGGAATTTTCTGGGCAGTAAGATTCTCTTTTTCACCCATAGTCGTCATAGACACCAAACTTGGTCCAGTCGCTTCTATGAAAGAAAGCTGGGCAATAACCAAAGGGCAATTTTGGAAGATTTTAGGATTTGGGTAGTTATCGGTTTATTTAATCTTGCAGGATTAATCGTGTTTGGAATAGGACTTCTTATCACTGTTCCGATAATCAACTCTTGCCTCCATTTACGTTTATAGGAACTATCCAGAATAAAAGCTAGCCTTATACAACACACCTTCTCCCCAAGCTGCTTGACGTATATTTTAAAAAGAATATACTTGATTTCGCTCTCATAGAGAGCGATTTTTAAAGTTCATTGACATCTTGAAATAAGTACAAGAATAGAACTGTTTATTTTGAGCCTGGGTAAGGTTTGATAAACAGTAGCAAGTTCAAGTAATAATATAAGTGATTTCGAAAAAACTGACTAGGATCAAATGGAAACTGAAAATAATAATTCGTCTGATTCGACGGATAAACTATTTTTTGTTTTGTTCCGTTCTAAAAAATGTAATTTTCTAAAATAAATACATTTTATTTTAGAGTTTGATCCTAGCTCAGGATGAACGCTGGCGGCGTGGATAAGGCATGCAAGTCTAAAGGGTTTAGACGCAAGGGCAACCGGCAGACGAGGTAGTAACACGTAGGTACGTACCCTTTAGTCGGGCATAGCTAGCCGAAAGGTTAGGTAATTCCCGATGGTCTCTGACGCAAGAGGGTAAAGATTTATCGCTAAAGGAACGGCCTGCGGAGTATCAGCTAGTTGGTGGGGTAATGGCTCACCAAGGCTATGACGCTTAGGGGAGCTGAGAGGCTGACCCCCACCGATGGAACTGAGAAACGGCCCATACACCTACGGGTGGCCGCAGTCGAGAATATTCCGCAATGGGCGAAAGCCTGACGGAGCGACGCCGCGTGGTTGATGAAGTCCTTCGGGACGTAAAAATCTTTTATGAGGAGAAAGTTTATTGATCGTGTACTCATGAATAAGGGGCTCCTAACTCTGTGCCAGCAGGAGCGGTAATACAGAGGCCCCAAGCGTTATCCGGAATCACTGGGCGTAAAGGGTGTGTAGGTGGTTATGTTAGTCTCTCGTTAAAACTCCCGGGCTTAACCGGGAAAATGCGAGGGAAACGGCAAGACTTAGAGGATGCGAGAGGTACATGGAACTCATGGTGTAGGGGTGAAATCCGTTGATATCATGGGGAACACCAAAAGCGAAGGCAGTGTACTGGCGCGTTCCTGACACTGAAACACGAAAGCGTGGGTAGCGAATGGGATTAGATACCCCGGTAGTCCTACGCCCTAAACGATGATCGCTGGCTTTTCGGAGTATCGACCCTCTGAGAGGCGAAGCTAACGCGTTAAGCGATCCGCCTGGGTAGTACGAGCGCAAGCTTAAAACTCAAAGGAATAGACGGGGACTTGCACAAGCGGTGGATTATGCGGTTCAATTCGATGACAAACGAAGAACCTTACCAAGGCTAGAAATCCAACTGCAAGCTAGCAGAAATGCGAAAGCGTCTACAAGGACAGTTAGACAGGTGATGCATGGCCGTCGTCAGTTCGTGGTTTGAATTGTTCCCTTAAGTGGGGTAACGAACGCAACCCTCGTTGTCTGTTACAAGTGTCAGGCGAGACTAACCGCCCCAGTGCCGATATTGCCCGATGTTGAATCGGGTCCCAATTCCGCACGGGGCGGAGGAAGGTGAGGATGACGCCAGGTCAGCATGTCCCTCTGATACCTTGGGCTGACACGCATAATACAATGGCCACTACAACGGGTTGCGACAGCGTAAGCTGGAGCTAATCCTTATAAAAGCGGCCCCAGTTCGGATTGAGGTCTGCAACTCGACCTCATGAAGCCGGAATCGCTAGTAATCGCGGGTCAGCTATACCGCGGTGAATACGTTCTCAAGTCTTGTACTCACCGCCCGTCAAGTCAGGGAAGTTGGGAGTACCCAAAGGCTCGCGTAAGCGGGACTAAGGTAAACTCAATGACAAAGACTAAGTCGTAACAAGGCACGGGTAGCGGAAGCTGCTCGTGGAATATTTCAAGGTGAAAAATGTCTCGTAATGTTCACAAGGCATTACGAGACTGAACGAGTCGTTATTGTGTGTTCCCCGCCCGCCTTCGCATATGCGAAAGCATTGCGGGCAGGCAATTGGACACATAATGGTTTAACAGATACATAAAACTGTTTGACTGTACAGAAAGATGTACAAAAAAAATCGACCCCACTTCGCTCTTTCAGAGCTTCGCGGGGCGAGGACGGAACAAAACAAAGAATAGTCACAAAATACCGCTTAACAAAGCGGTATTTTGCTACTTGCATTTATTTTTGATTGTGATATAATATTAAGTAGGAGAAAATGAGAGATGACCAAACGTGAAAAATTTCAGATTGTTGCTCTCGTTGTGGCGTTTTTATCGGTGGTCTTTTATAAGGTCATCGAAAACCAGTTGGAGAAAATGGATTCCGAGATGGGAATCCCGATCATTATCGCCGTTGGTGTAGTTTTCTTCAGTGCGGCTCTTGGGTTTATTTTTTCTGTCATATTGGAGCTGAACCTTCCCGGCCGCTTCAAATGCTGGAAAACCAGGAGACGAGTCGAGCGGATGCAAAATAGAATTATCCGCGACGGGAGACTTTAATAATGTCTTCCAGCAGGATCCGCATGCATTGTCGTGCGGGTCCTTTTTGTTTGTGATATAATGCGAAGTAGAGGGTTAGTAAAGATGAGAACTGCTTTGCAGATTATTAGGATTTTTAGAAACTTCTTTGTTCTCTTGGCCATTGTAGTTTTGGGCTTAATGGCCTGGAATGTCGTGTGCAACCATCCAGATGCTTATCTGGTTGTAATGTCCATAGCGGCATTTTTTCTCACGCCGCTAGCGATAGCTGCCGGTATTTGTCAGGCAATGCTTTGGATTTTGTCACTAATTTCATCAACAAAAAAATCCAAACGATTGGATTACAATCCGAGGTGTGTGGCAATCCTTGGGTTGGGAACAAGCCTATTGGGTATCAATAGGCGAGGTAAGCGGGAACGATGTGAAGTCGTTCCCCTTTTTGTATATAAATTTATACCTTCTTCTCTATTTCTATTTTTTTTGTTATATTTTTACCATGTCCTCCTTCGCTAAAGCTTCGGCGGGACGATGCGCGTGTAGCTCAGATGGTTAGAGCACCCCACTGATAATGGGGAGGTCTCAGGTTCGATTCCTGACACGCGCACTTGCGTTATGAAAATCTGCCCTGCGGCAGATTTTTAGCAAGTGCGAGGCGCAGCGATGTTTTTGTTTTGCGTAGCAAAGGCAAAAACCGCGAGCCGGGGTCGCGAAAAATTTGCGTCAGCAAATTTATTTGTGACCACAATTTATTTCAATTCCTCTTCAATTCTCAAAAGTTCATTGTATTTGGAGACTCTTTCTCCTCGACTGACAGAACCTGTTTTTATATATTTACTTCCGACACCGACAGCAAGATGGGCAATGGAAGTGTCTTCCGTTTCTCCCGAGCGGTGAGAGATAATAGTTTTCCATCCGGCTTCTTTAGCCGCTTTAATAACATCAAGAGTTTCGGTCAAAGTACCAACTTGGTTTAATTTAATCAAAATGGCATTGGCGGCTTTTTTATCTATGCCCTCCCGCAGCCTTTTTAAATTAGTCACAAACAAATCATCGCCAACAATCATTATTTCGCCAAACTTTTGAACAAAAGAAGTGGCGGCTTGCCAGTCGTCTTCATCAAAAGGATCTTCTATAGAAACAATTGGGTAGTTTTTAATCAAATTTTCATAATAATCGGAAAGTTCGCCGCTACTCATTTCTCCTGCCTTGCCGGCGGGCGGGTTATTTTCAGATTTCAAAATATATTTACCATCTTTAAAAAATTCCGAGGAAGCACAGTCCAAAGCAATTCCAAAATCTTCTCCGACTTTAAATCCAACCTTTCCAATAGCTTGTATTATTAAGTCTAGTGCTTTGCTGTGCGAGCCAAGTTTAGGCGCAAAACCACCTTCGTCTCCAACTGCAATACTTAAACCATCTTCCTTTAGTATATTTTTTAAATGCATAAAAACTTTGTCGCACTTTTCTATTTTCTCTCTGAAAGATTCATCTTTCAGGGGAACAATCATAAATTCCTGAATATCAAGACCGCTGTCGGCATGCATACCGCCGTTTATTATATTGACCATAGGAGTTGGCAGAACAGGCGAGTCGTTTTCTGAAAGCAAAGATATATATTTATAAAAAGGAATATTTAATTTTATAGCCTCGGCTTTGGCAAAAGACATTGAGATTCCCAAAATGCTATTGGCCCCTAGATTTGATTTGTTTTCTGTGCCGTCTTTTTCAATAAGAAATTCATCAAGCGATCTTTGTTTAAAATCTTGACCCAAAATATCAGGTGCAATTTCTTTCTCTATTTTTTCAGCCAATTTTTTTACTCCCTTGCCTTCAAAATGAGCCGGATCGCCATCTCTTTTTTCAAGCGCTTCATATTTACCAGTTGAAGCTCCACTCGGCACGCTAAACCTGCCCACAAAACCCCCATCAATGGTAGTGTCCACTTCCAAAGTCGGGTTACCCCTCGAATCCAATATTTCCCTAGCCTTTATTTTGGTTATAACTGACATTAATTTTCAATTGTTTAATTTCTTTTCCTCTTCAGCTATAGCTAGAATCATGGGGATAACGGAGTCGGGGTTGAGAGAGATGGCTTCGATGCCAGATTGAACAAGGAAGCGGGTGAAATCAGGATAGTCGGAAGGAGCTTGGCCACAGAAACCTATGTATTTGCCCCGCTCGCGGCATTTTTTGATAGCTTCGGCAACCAATTTTTTAACTGCCGGATCGTTCTCGTTTGAAATATGGGCTACAACTCCTGAATCGCGGTCGAGTCCGAGTGTGAGTTGAGCCAAATCATTTGAACCTATTGAAAATCCGTCAAAAATATCCAGGAACTCGTCGGCACGCAAGACGTTGGCCGGTATCTCGCACATCACATAAACTTTGAACCCGTCTTGGCCTCGAGCGATACCTTCTTCTTTCATAATATCCAAAACTTTCTGGCCTTCATCCGGAGTGCGGCAGAAGGGAACTAGGGCAACAATGTTTTTGAGACCAAATTGCTCTCTGACTTTTTTAAATGCCCGACATTCTAGTTTGAATGCTTCTTTAAATTTGGGGTCATAATATCTTGAAGCGCCGCGCCAGCCAATCATAGGATTTTCTTCTTTAGGTTCATATTCTTGCCCCCCCAGCAAAGTGGAATATTCATTTGTTTTAAAATCGCTAAATCGCACGACTACATCATTGGGCCAAAAAGCGGCGCCGATTTGACCTATGCCTTCGGCTAATTTATCAACATAAAAATCTACTTTGTTTTCATATCCGGCTGTAATTTTTTCTATTTTATTTTTTAATTTTGATTCTAATTTTTCAAAATTCAAAAGAGCGTTTGGGTGGACTTTGATACTGGAAACTATTATAAATTCCTCCCTGGCCAAACCAACTCCCTTATTTGGAATAAAAGAATACATAAAAGCACTCTCGGGTGAACCTATGTTCATACAGACTTTGGTTTTGGTTTCTGGAAGTGTTGTGACATCATGAACTTTTTCCTGCCATTCCAGTTTACTGTTATAAACATTTCCAGCCGTGCCATTTGAAGTATCGACAGTTATCATCTGTCCGGTCTTTAATTTAGAAAGGGCATTACCCGTGCCGACAACCGCTGGTATACCAAGTTCGCGCGAAACTATAGCGGCGTGGCTGGTGCGGCCGCCCTTTTCGGTAATGATAGCCGAAGCAATTTTCATAATCGGCTCCCAATCGGGATCAGTTATTTCGGTCACTAAAATTTCCCCTTTTTCAAATTCATCCAATTTATTTACATCAGTTATGATACGGACTTTGCCGGCAGCGATTTTGGTACCAACAGCAATACCGGTAACAATAGGCTCATCATCAGTAGCCAGCGAATATTCGGTGATGCTATTATGCTTTTTTTCAGACTGGACAGTCTCCGGTCTGGCCTGAACGATAAAAAGTTCGCCACTTACACCATCTTTGGCCCATTCCATATCCATTGGCGTCGGTTTGCCGGCTCTTTCGGTATAATGTTTTTCAATTTCCAAACCCCATTTTGATAGAGTTAAAATTTCTTCATTATTTAAGACAAAAATATTTCTGTCTTTTTGACTCACTTCAATTTCTTTGGTGGGAGCTTCTTTATCGCTTGAATAAATCATTTTGTTTTCTTTGGAGCCAATGGTCTTTTTTATTATCGCTGGAAAACCTTGATTTAAAGTTTGCTTGAATACCAAGTAAGCATCTGGAGTAACTTTGCCTTGAACTACCATTTCGCCGAGGCCCCAAGAAGCGTCTATTTCAACAACATCTCTAAACCCGCTCTCCGTATCTATAGTAAACATTACACCGGAAGAACCCTTATCAGAGCGCACCATTTTTTGCACCCCAACCGAAAGCGCTATATCAAAATGATTAAAGCCTTTATCTACCCGGTAAGAAATGGCGCGATCGTTCCAGAGGGATGCCATGGCCATTTTTACGGCTTCAAAAACTTTTTTCTCTCCAACCACATGCAAGTAAGTTTCGTGCTCGCCGGCAAAGCTTGCGCCCGGTAAGTCTTCTGCCGTTGCAGACGAACGCACCGCCGTATCAGCTTCATCCATTTTGTAAGCATTTGATAGATCTTTGTAGCTTTTTGAAATTTCTTCTTCTATTTCTTTGGGTATATCAGCTTCTATAATTTTATCTCTGATGGCTTTTCCTTTTTTTTGCAAATCTTTTATATCTTTGGTATCCAAATTTTCCAGAGTCTCCTTTATAAAAGAAATCAAACCTGCTTTCTCTATAAAATATCTGTAAGCATAAGCAGTCACCACAAAACCATTAGGCACTCTTATGCCTTTCCCCGTAAGAGTAGTGTACATTTCACCCAAAGAAGCATTTTTGCCTCCAACAAAAGAGACATCATTATTATTTACTTGATCAAACCAGAGAACAAATTTATTTTCTTTGTCATTCATTTATATAACATTATACACAAGTCAGAAACATTACTCCCGAGTTTGCCTGTGCATATCGCTCCGCCAGCTTTTTTAAAAAAATTATAACTATCGCCTTTTTCTAAATATTCTTCTGGATTTAAATTTAAGTTTTTGGCTTTTTCAAAAAGTTCTTTATCGGCCAGAGCGCCAGCATGATCTGTATTGTCCCAGCCATCGGAAGCCGCGAAAATCAAAACAGAATCCGGCCGGCATGTGCAGCAAAGCCGAAAGAGCCATTTCTTGGTTTCTGCCTCCAATTCCATGATTTTGGGGAACTCTTACCGTAGTTTCGCCACCAAATAAAATACATGATTTCGGTTTTGGTTCTCTCATAGCCAATTCTTTTCCAATTTCACTGGCATTTCCTGAAAGTTTTTCTGTTTCGATTATTGTATTAAAACCAAACTCTTCTGCTTTAATTTTCATGGCAAAAAGAGCATCACGGTTAGAGACAAGAAGAATATTTTTAATTTTTTCAGTTGGTTCGTCTAAAACAGTCGGCCCTGATGCGATTATAGAAATATCATTACCCAAAACATCAGAAAAAATTAAAGAAATTACTTGGGCAGGGTAACAAAGTTTTGCAAATTTGCCGCCCTTGACTTGAGACATATTTTTTCTGTCCTCATTGAGTTCATAAATATCAGCGCCCCTTGCAGTAAGCTCTTTTGTTTTTTCAATAATATTATCAAGAGTTATCCCCGGTATAGGAAGCTCAAATAAGGCAGAGCCACCGCCTGAAATCAAACAAATGACCAAATCTTTTTCGGTCAAATTTTCAACCATTTTTAAAATTTCTTTGGTTGCCTCAATATTTTGCTCCGAAGGAAAAGGGTGTGTGCCTTCAAAATATTTAATTTTA